>NZ_JBSFRU010000179.1:0-12700 GCF_053589395.1 Nocardia sp. NPDC003345 | reverse complement strand
GAAGAACCGGGCTACCAGGGGCCCCACCCTCGAGCGCCGGAGGCGCTCCAAAATTACAGCCCCACCCTTCGCGGAGGGGGTTACCCCGAACTCGCCTCCGCGATGGGGGTTACCCCGAACTCGCCTCCGCGAAGGAGCTCCCCCCGAACCCACCTCCGCGAAGGAGCTCCCCCCGAACCCACCTCCCCGAAAGGGCTCCCCCCCGAACCCACCTCCGCGACGGGCCCCTCCGAATCAAACGTCTGTAGAAAACCGGATCCCCCCGTCCGGGATCTCCACGCCCGGCCAGACCCGGGCGCCGCGGAGCAGTTCGCACCGCGCGCCGACGCTGGCCCCGTCGCCGATGACGCCGTCGCGAACCAGCGCGCGGGGCCCGATCCGGGCGCCGAAGCCGATGATGGAGCGTTCGACGGTGGCGCCCGCTTCCACCTTCGCGCCGTCGAACAGGATCGCCCCGTCCAGCCGGGCGCCCGCGCCGACTTCCGCGCCGCGTCCGACCACGGTGCCGCCGATGAGCAGCGCGCCGGGGGCGATGCCGGCGCCTTCGTGGACCAGCGATTCACCACGCTGTCCGGGCAGGACGGGGGAGGGGGCGATACCGCGGACCAGATCGGCCGATCCGCGGACGAAGTCCTCGGGGGTGCCCATATCCCGCCAGTAGGAGGCGTCGACATGGCCTTGGAGCCGGGCACCCTCGGTGAGCAGGGTGGGGAACACCTCGCGTTCCACCGAGACCGCCCGCCCGGCCGGGATCTTCTCGATGTATTCGCGGCGGAAGACGTAACAACCGGCGTTGATCTGGTCGGTGGGCGGGTCCTGGGTCTTCTCCAGGAACGCCGTGACCCGGCCGTCGGTGTCGGTGGGTACGCAGCCGAAGGCTCGTGGGTCGCTGACCCGCACCAGGTGCAGGGTGACGTCGGCCTCGGTGGTCTCGTGGGTTTCCAGGATCGCGCGCAGATCGGTCCCGCCGAGGACATCGCCGTTGAAGACCATGACGTTGTCGGCGGTGAGCTTGGGCAGCACGTTGCGGATACCGCCGCCGGTGCCCAGGGGCTCGGTTTCGGTGACGTAGTCGATGGACAGGCCGAATTCGGCGCCGTCACCGAAATGGTCCTCGAACACCTCCGCTTTGTAGGAGGTGCCGAGGACCACATGCTCGATACCGGCGGCGGCGATGCGGGCCAGCAGATGGGTCAGGAACGGGACTCCGGCCGTCGGCAACATCGGCTTGGGCGCCGACAGGGTCAGCGGCCGCAGCCGGGTGCCCTTCCCGCCGACCAGAATCACCGCGTCCGCGCCTGCATGTGATGCCATGGAGCTCCCTTGTTCCCATCCGACCGTCGACCCGGCACGGTACCGGTCAGTGCCGACCGGCGAGTTCCCGCTCCCGTGCTCGCAGAGCGGATCGAACCGCAATCCGGCAGCGCACCGCAAGTCCGGCCTTCAGGGCGAGCCGCAGCGGCGCCTGCCACCAGTGCGGATGCCGGTCGGCCTGGAATCGGTAGGCGCTGGCGTGGTGGGCGGGCAGCATCTTCTCGGGGTTGCGCCCGGCGGCGTGGCCCTTGGCGTGGGTGACCTCGGCGTCCGGGATGAAGACGTTGTGCCAGCCGGCCCGGCCCATCCGGTCGCCGAAGTCGACGTCTTCCATGTACATGAAGTAGCGCGAATCGAAACCTTCGATCGAATCGAAGGCGGCACGGCGCACCAGCAGGCACGAACCGGACAACCAGCCGACCGTGCGTTCGGAGATCTCCTCGTTCTCCTGCCGGTAGCGGCGGGTCCACGGATTGGACTTCCACACCGCGCCCAGGATCGCGTGCCCGGCACCGTCGAGCAGGCCGGGCACCGACCGGGCCGACGGGTAGACGCTGCCGTCCGGTTCCCGGACCAGGGGGCCGATGGCGCCTGCTCGCGGCCAGCGGGCGGCGGCCGCGAGCATGATGTCGATGGAGTCGTTACCCCAGCGGATATCGGGGTTGGCGATCAGTACGTATTCGAGATCGGGGTCGAGTTCGGCCACGGCCCGGTTGATGGCGCCGCCGTAGCCGATATTGCCCCCGGTCGGTAGGAAGCTCACATGGGCGTTGGCCTGTGCCGCCAGTTCCGGGACACCGTCGGTGGACCCGTTGTCGGCCAGGATGACCTGCGGCTTCTCGGCGGTCGCGGTGGCCAGGGTACTGATGAAATGCTCGAGATGTTCGCCCGGCGAATAGGTGACCGTCACCACTGCCAGACGAGGGCGGTCATGCGGTTGATCCGGGGTATCGGAAGCGCTCACAGCGCCCCACCCTAATGGGCCACCCGGGCGAGTGCCTCGGTCAGCGCGGATTCCCATGGGCGCAACGGGGTCAGCCCGGCGTCGCGCCAGGCCGTACCGGACAGCACCGAGTAGCCGGGCCGGGGCGCGGGGCGCGGGAATTCCGTGGAAGCGCAGGGCCGGACCCGGCCGGGATCGGCCCCGATTCCGGCGAATACCGCACGGGCCAGATCGAACCAGCTGGCCCGGCCGGAGTTGGTGGCGTGCAGCACCGCGGGACCGACGGGACGGGCGGCCAGTTCGAGCAGTGCCGCGGCGAGGTCGGCGGCGTAGGTGGGGGAACCGATCTGGTCGTTCACCACGTTCACGGTGTCGCGTTCACGTTCCAGGCGTCGCATGGTGGCCACGAAGTCGCTGTCGGCGCCGGAGTACACCCAGGCCGTGCGGACTATCTGTCCCCGCGGACAGTGCTGGAGTACCGCCTGTTCACCGGCGAGTTTGGAGCGACCGTAGACCGTCGACGGCCCGGTGGGGTCGGTGGTCTCGTAGGGGACGGTGCCGGTGCCGGGGAACACGTAGTCGGTGGAGATGTGGATGAGGCGGGCTCCGGCCCGGGCGCAGGCGCGGGCCAGGATCTCGGGCCCGGTCGCGTTGACCGCGAACGCGGCCGCGGTATCGGATTCCGCTCGATCGACCGCGGTGTAGGCGGCACAATTGAGAACGATATCGCCCGGCCGGACCGCCGATTCCACGGCGACCGGGTCGGTGATGTCCAGCCCGGAACGGGTACCGGCCCGGGCCCGCGGAACCAGTCGCAGCAGTTCGCGGCCGAGTTGCCCGCCGGCCCCGGTGACGAGAAGACGGGCGCTGAGATCGGTTCCGGGCGGTACTGCGGCGTTCACGGGCCCAGTCTGGCACGCCGTCGGCGGCCGAATCGGGGGCACCCGGGCTGCCGTTGGTTAGCCTGCGTGGTGCGGAAGGTGTTTCGACGGCATACGCGACACGGGTCGGGGTCCTCGACCGATCCGGATGGGGAGAGGAAGTAGACAGGTGGCGCAGCGTGGGGAGCCGACGTTGTGGAGTCCGGTGCGGATCATCGTCGCATCGGTTGCTCTGATTGTGCTGGTGGGTACCGGGTTCGCCTGGCGCGGTGTGGATTCGCTGGTCTCGAATATCGAACGGATCAGCGATCTCGGGCTGGGCGGGCACAAGGACGGCGCGGTGGACATCCTGCTCGTGGGCGTGGATTCGCGGACCGACGCCAAGGGTGATCCGCTCAGCGACGCCGAACGGGCCATGCTGCACGCGGGCGACGAGATCGGTACCAACACCGATACGATCGTGCTGGTCCGAGTGCCCAACGACGGGCGTTCGGCGACTGCCATCTCGATTCCCCGGGACGCCTATGTCGATATCCCGGGCCTGGGCAAGGGCAAGATCAACTCCGCGTACGGGAACACCAAACAGACCGTCGCCGACGAACTGCTCGCCGACGGGGAATCCGAGGAGGTGGCCGACGAACAGTCCACCCAGCGGGGGCGCCAGGCGCTGATCGAATCGGTCGCGGGGCTCACCGGTATCACCGTGGACCACTACGCCGAGGTCAGCCTGCTCGGGTTCGTACTGCTCACCGACGCGGTGGGCGGGGTGGACGTCTGCCTGCGGCATCAGGTGGACGAACCGCTCTCCGGTGCCTATTTCCCGGCCGGCCGCCAGAAACTGGACGGCCCGCAGGCGCTGAGTTTCGTCCGGCAACGCCATAACCTCGAGCGCGGCGATCTGGACCGGATCGTGCGCCAGCAGGTGTTCATGGCCCAGCTGGTGCATCAAATCGTCAGTGCCGACACCCTGAGCAATCCGAGCCGCCTGCGCGAGCTCAGCGAGGCCGTCGGCCGCACCGTGGTCCTCGACGAGGGCTGGGATCTGCTGGGCTTCCTGAACCAGTTGCAGGAACTCACCGCGGGGGAGGTCACCTTCGAGACCATTCCGGTCGCCGATCTCAACGGCACCACGTCCAACGGGGAATCGGTGGTCCGGGTCGAAACCGGCGAGGTGCAGGACTATGTGGCGGCGCTGGTCGGGGAGGAGCCCAGTGGATCCGCGTCGCAGCCGAGTACGTCGGCGGCGCCACCGGTCACGCCGGGGCTGGTGGAGGTCGCGGTGTACAACTCCAGCACGATCTCGGGCCTGGCCTACACGGTGTCCCAGGAACTGACCGCCCTCGGTTACCTCGAGGGCGCGGTGGGTAACTATGCGGATGGGCCGGTATCGCAGAGTCAGGTCCGCGCCCGGTCCGCGTCGGATCCGGCGGCGAAAGCGGTCGCCGCCGCGCTCGGCGGGTTGCCCGTGGTGGCGGATCGGTCGGTCGTCGCGGGGACGGTGAGCGTGGTGCTGGCGAGCGACTACGCTGGCCCCGGATCCGGTAGCGAGGACGTGATCGATTTCGGCGAATCGTCGACATCGGCGACCCCGGTACCGCCCGCACCGCCCATCGCGGCGGCCGAAGACGGACCCACCTGTGTGAATTGAACGCGAAAGCAGACGATGCGTGACATAGACCAGGCCACGACCCTTCCCGAGGCACTGCTCGAGCCGATCCTGGAGCGCGAACCGGCCGCGCCCCGCGTCACCTGGTACGACGACGCCCTGGGCGCGCGGATCGAACTATCCGGCCTCACGCTGGCCAACTGGGCGGCCAAAACCGCCAACCTGGTCCGCGACGAATTCGGGCTCACCCCGGGCGCCCGGGTCGCGGTGCTGCTGCCCGCGCACTGGCAGACCGCCGCCGTGCTGCTGGGCTGCTGGTGGGCGGGCACGGAAGTGGTGCTGGGCCCGGACCCCGACGCGGAACTGGTGTTCGCGGCGGCGGACCGGCTGGACGAGACCGAGGACGCCGCCGAGGTGGCCGCGCTCTCGCTGGACCCGATGGGCGGGCCGGTACGTGATCTCCCGATCGGGGTCACCGATTACGCGACCGCGGTCCGCGTGCACGGCGATCAGTTCCTGCCCGGCGGTGCCGGCGCCGCCCTCGACGGCCTGCCGGTGGCGGAGGTGCTGCTGGTGGCGCGCAAATCCGCGGCCCGGCAGGGGCTCTCGGAAACCGACCGGGTGCTGTCGTCGGGCACCTGGGACACCGCCGACGAACTGATCGATCGTTTCGTCGCCGTACTGGTGGCCGGGGCCTCGCTGGTGCAGGTGGCCAATCCCGATCCGGCCCTGTGGGATCGGCGTGTGGACAGCGAACGGGTGACCCGCGCTCTGTGACCCCTGCCCCTCCTACTACGGTAGGGCGCGAATTCCGACTACGGCAGGTTCCGCAATCCCGGTGGTGTCCGTAGCGTTCATCCCGGACGCGACGGTGCGACGACGGAGGGGCAGCATGAAACCGCAGTACGTGTATCGATGGGTCAACAACCACGGGGTGGTCCGGGCCTTCAAGAAGGCCAGGCTGCGCAGTGGTGACGCCTTCGCGCGTCTGAACGGCAGTGCGGAGGGGATCGAGAATCCGTACGCGGTGATCGAGGAGCTGCGCGGTTCGGGCGGGTTGCGGCGGACCCCTCCGGTGTGGAGCACCTTCGACTACGACCTGGTCCGGGAAATACTGCGGGACAACCGTTTCGGGGTCGGTATGCCCACCGTGCTGCCCACGCCGCGGATCGTACTGCGCGCGCTGAACCACAACAGCATCCCGGCCAATCCGGTCGATCCGCCGTCGATGCTGGTGATGGATCAGCCGGAGCACACCCGGCTGCGTAAGCCCGTCACCACGGCCTTCACTCCGCGCGCGATCGCCCGGCTGCGGGACCGGATCACCACGGTGACCGACGAACTGCTCGACGCGCTGCCCGACGACGGGCCCACCGATCTGGTCACCCGGTACGCCTCACAGGTGCCCATCGCGATCATCTCGGAAATGCTCGGTTTCCCCGATTCCGATCGTGAGATGTTCCTGCGCTGGGGCGATGACATCAGCCCGCTGCTGGATCTCGGGATCTCCTGGCGGACCCACCAGCGCGCGATGGACGCCTCCGAACGGGTGAACCGGTACCTGCTCGACCATATCGAGCGGCTGCGGGCCGAACCGGGCGACGATATCCTCAGCAGCCTGGTGACGGCCGGCGAGTTGTCCACCCACGAACTGTGCGCATCGGCGACGCTGCTGATGGGAGCCGGTTTCGAAACCACGGTCAACCTGATCGGCAAGGGTATCGTGCTGCTGCTGCGCCATCCCGACCAGCTCGCCCGGTTGCGGGAAGAACCGGACCTGTGGTCCAACGCGGTGGAGGAGATCCTGCGCTTCGACCCCACGGTGCAGACCACGGCCCGGACCGCCCGCGAGGATCTGGAGATCGCCGGTCACCGGTTGCGCCGGGGCTCGACGGTGGTGCTGTCGCTGGCCGGCGCCAACCGTGATCCCGCGGTGTTCACCGATCCGGCCCGCTTCGATATCACCCGCGCGAACGCGAAGAGTCACCTGGCGTTCAGCAGCGGAATCCATGTCTGCCTGGGCGCGGGCCTGGCCCGGATGGAGGGGATGTACGCGCTGCGCGCGCTGTTCGACGCCTTCCCCGAACTGCGGCTGACCGAGCCACCGGCGCGGCGTCAGCAGTTCACCCTGCACGGCTACCAGCACATCCCCGCCCACACCGGGCCGCGCGTACGCAGCCACCAGCCCACCGGATGACGCCGCGGCGTTCTTCGGCGCTGCGGCAGAATCGGGTGTATGGCTGACGTCGTGGTGGTCGGGTCCGGACCCAACGGTCTGGCGGCCGCGGTGATCCTCGCCGGCGCCGGTCTCGAGGTGGAGGTCCACGAGGCGGCGCCGACTCCGGGCGGCGGCTGCCGCACCGCGGAAGTGACGCTGCCCGGGTTCCGGCACGATATCTGCTCCGGAGCCCATCCGATGGCCTTCGCGTCCCCGTTCTTCCGGGCCTTCGATCTGGCCGCGCACGGCGTGGAGCTGCTGACGCCCGCGGCCTCCTACGCGCACCCGCTCGACGGCGGGACGGCCGGAGTCGCCTGGCGCGATCTGGATCGGACCGTGGACGGGCTCGGTGCCGACGGCCGCGCCTGGCGCGGGCTGTTCGGGCCGCTGGTCCGCGAGTGGCCGGAGGTGGTGCGGACCGCCATGTCGGATATGCGGCATCTGCCGCCGACTCCGGCGACCGTCCGGTTCGGCCTGCGGTTGCTGGAGCAGGCCTCACCGCTGTGGAACGTCCGATTCGCCGGCCCGGTGGCCCCCGCGCTGTTCACCGGGGTGGCCACGCATGTCGTCGCGCCGCCGCGATCCCCGGCCGCGGCCGGGGCGGGGCTGTTGCTGGCCACCCTGGCGCATGCCGGCGGCTGGCCGGTACCGCGGGGCGGCAGCCAGGCGATCGTGGACGCGCTGGGCGCCGAACTCATCCGGCGCGGCGGCCGGATGATCACCGGGCACACCGTGGATTCGGTCGCGGAGTTCGGTACCGCGCGCGCGATACTCTGCGACACCTCCCCGGCCGAACTGGTCCGCATCGCCGGCGACCGGCTGCCCGGCCGCTACCGTCGCGGACTCGAGCGTTTCCGGTACGGCCCGGGCTCCTGCAAGGTCGATTTCGCGCTCTCCGGGCCGGTTCCGTGGCAGGCGCCGGACTGCGCCGCGGCGGGCACGCTGCACCTGGTCGGCACCCGGGCCGAGGCACTGTCCGCCGAATACGCCGTCGCGTCCGGGGTGCATACCGAGACGCCGTACACGCTGGTGATACAGCCCGGTGTCGTCGACCCGGGCCGGGCGCCCGAGGGGCGGCACACCCTCTACGCCTACGCCCACACACCGCACGGGTCGGCCCGTGATATCAGCGAGCAGGTGATCGGCCAGATCGAACGTTTCGCCCCGGGATTCCGGGACCTGATCCTGGCGCAGCACGTCCGGACGGCGGCGCAGCTGTCCGCCTACAACGCCAACTACGTGGGCGGCGATATCGGAACCGGCGCGATGACCCTGCGCCAGACGGTGTTCCGGCCCGTGCCGCGCGGGAATCCGTACGCCACCGGCGTACCGGGCCTCTACCTGTGCTCCTCGGCCACCCCGCCGGGCGGCGGGGTGCACGGGATGGCCGGTTTGCACGCGGCCGGGCACGTATTGCGCACGGTATTCGGCCGCGAGGACGATCCGTACGAACTGGCCGCCCCGCTCGGCGGCCGCTAGACCTGCGCCGAGGTCTCGCGGTACAGGTCGGGCTCCGGATAGCTGGCCCGGGCATCGGGCACCGTGGCCCGCACCCGGGCCGCGTCGATACCGGCGGTGATCCCAGCGATGTCCAGGCCCGGCGTCACCGCCACCTCGGCGACCGGCCGGGCCGCGGTATCCGGTCTCGCCGGAGGGATTCCCGCCCGGTCACCAGGATCCGACGCAGGCGCAGAACAGGCTGGCCGGGCCGTCGGCGGCCTGGGCACGGATATCGGTGTCGGCGGCCGAGATCCAGGCCGCGGTACCGCGCGTGAGTTCGACCCGGTGCTCGCCCCGGAGCAGCCGCGCCGACCCGGCCGTGCACAGGACGATTCCCGGCCCGGCATCGGTGAGCGGGACCAGCGCCGATCCGGCGGTGAGATCGAAACGGCGCAAAGAGAACTCCGGCGCGGGAGTCGGATAGCGCACCGAACCGTCGCCCGCGGGCTGCGGCAGCACCAGCGGCAGATCGATCGGTTCGAAATCGAGGACCTTCAGCAATTCCGGGACATCGACATGTTTCGGCGTCAACCCGCCCCGCAGCACATTGTCCGAGTTCGCCATGATCTCCACCCCGACCCCGCGCAGGTAGGCGTGCAGGTTACCGGCGTCGAGATACAGGCCCTGCCCGGGTTGCAGGGTGATCCGGTTCAGCAGCAGCGCCGCCAGCACCCCGGCGTCCCCGGGATAGGCCTCGGCCAGTTCCAGCGTGGTGCGCGCCTCGGCGGCGAATTCCTTCTCCGAATTCGAGAGGTAGCGCACACAGCCGTCCAGTACGGCCGGGAGCAGGGTGTCCAGCACGGTCGGCGGGAGCGTGATCCAGCTGGTGAACAGAGTTCGCAGCCCATCGGAATCGGGTTGCGCGGCCAGCAGGTCGGCGTACTGGCCGAGTTCGGCGACCTCCAGCACCCGGAACAGTTCCACCGTGCGCAGCGGATCGCGGAACCCCGCGAGCGCCTCGAACCGCTCCAGCGCCACCACCAGCTCCGGTTTATGGCTGTCGTCGCGGTAGTTGCGCATCGGCGAATCGAACGGCACCCGATTGCGGTTCTCCCGGGCGAAACCGGCCCGCGCCTGTTCCGCGCTGGGATGGGCCTGCAGTGAGAGCGGCTCCTCGGCGGCCAGGATCTTCAGCAGGAACGGCAGCCGGTCGTCGAAACGTCGCGCCGCCGGACCCAGCTCCGCGATCGGATCGTCGGACACCACCTCGAGTAATGACCGGGTGCCGTCCGAGGTGCGGATATAGGCCGGATCGGCCGGATGCGCCCCGAACCAGAGTTCGGCCTCCGGATGCGCCGAAGGGACCGGACGGCCGCAGAGTTCGGCGAGCGCGGTGCGCGAGCCCCAGGCATACGAGCGCAACGCACCCACTAGTTCGTGCACTAGTAGCGTCCCCCGTCGTAGCCGCCGGGATCATGCGCGGTGACCGCGCGGCCACCGATGATCCGCAGATACGCGGCTGCCATCTCCCAGCGCAACGCCAGCACGGCGAGTCGTTCGAGCTCTCCGCCCACCGGCGGGGCCGCCGGTGCGCCGGGCTCGGCACGCGACGGATCGGCCGGGATCGTCTCGAGGTCCGCGGTCACCAGATCGGCGTCCACGGTCGCCCCGGTGAACACGGCGAGTTTGCGCCGGGCCGCGACGGGATCGGAATCGGTGCTGCACAGGAAGACCCGGTGTTTCTCGACCGGCGGCGGCCCGTCGAGCTGTTCGTCGTGGAACAGCGGATCGTAATCGGGTGCGGCGACCTCGGCCGCCGCCGAGATCCGCGGTAGCGCCGCCACCGCCACGGCATGTTCCACGGCCGTGGCCGCGCGGCCCGCCGACTGCAGCAGGACTTCAGCGGCATGCACCGCCAGTTCGGTGGTGGCGGGGGTGTCACCGGTGAGGATCAGCCCGCGCTGCTGGGTCCGGGCGGCAAGATTCTTGGCCGGATTGTGGAACACCTCGTGCAGCGGGCCGTCGCGCAAGGCCTCGGTATCGAGCAGATCGGCCAGTTCCGCCAGGTCCGGCAGCGATACCGCGCCGCGGGCGGGATCCAGTGCCCGCAGGACCGCGATACCGACCGCCAGGTAGCGCAGCAGCCGGTTGTCGTCCAGCACCGGAACCCGGGGTTCCAGCAGCATGGCGCGCCCGGCCGCCGCCGCCCGCAGCGGACCCTCGTCGGGTGCGGCCACCACGACCTCGGCGCCGCGCCGCTGCGCCCGGTCCACGGCATCTATCAGCCGGGGATCGCCGGCGTCGTCGCCCGCGACCAGCACCACATCCAGCGGGCCGGCCCACGAGGGCACCGAGGACACCGGGACCAGGGGCAGCCCGGCGCGATCGCCCAGCGCGGCGACCAGCAGCGCGGCGGCCCGGGCCGCCCGGCCGGGGCCCGAGATCAGCAGCAGGCTGCGTGGTCGCAGACCGTGCAAACGGGCGAGCGCGTCCTCTGCCACGGTCGCGGCGACGGCTCGCACCTGGGCGCCGCCGGATGCGGCGGAGCGAAGGGCGCCGCCGGTATCGGCGGCCTCGAGCATTGCGGCATCGTCCAGATCGAATACCGGGGTGTCAGCGATCATCGGGCGTGGCACCTCCCCTCATCGCGCTGTCAGCGGTCTCGGCCGCATCTGCCCGGGTCGTGGACGCCGGGCCTGGAACGGGCGAATCCACGGTGTGTATTTCCACTATTCCAGTCAGGCGCGGACGATGCGCAGGATCTCGGTCACGAGTGCGTCTACTTCCTCCGGCGACCGCGCTTCGACGTTGAGCCGCAGTAGCGGTTCGGTATTGGAGGCCCGCAGGTTGAACCAGGCGTTATCGGGCAACTGCACCGTCACGCCGTCGAGCCGGTCGACCGAGATCGCCCGCCCCGCGAAGGCGTCGAGCACCGCACCGGTGCGTTCGGCGGCGTCGGCGACGGTCGAGTTGATCTCGCCCGACGCCGCGTAGCGGGTGTAGGACGCCATCAGCTCCGACACCGGCCGTTTGTCCTCACCGAGCGCCGCCAGCACATGCAAGGCCGCCAGCATGCCGGAATCGGCGCCGAAGAAGTCACGGAAGTAGTAGTGCGCGGAGTGTTCCCCGCCGAATACCGCGCCGGTTTTGGCCATGAGCTGCTTGATGAAGGAGTGCCCCACCCGGGACCGCACCGGGTTGCCGCCTAGTTCGGTCACCAGTTCGGGCACCGCCCGCGAAGTGATCAGGTTGTGGATGATCGTCGCACCGGACTCCTTGGCGAGCTCCCGCTCGGCCACCAGAGCGGTGATCGCCGACGGGGACACCGCTTCACCGCGTTCGTCGACCACGAAGCAGCGATCGGCGTCGCCGTCGAAGGCCAGGCCGATATCGGCGCCCGATTCCCGCACCAGGGCCTGTAGATCGACCAGATTCTTCGGGTCCAGCGGGTTGGCCTCGTGGTTGGGAAACGAGCCGTCCAGTTCGAAGAACAGCGGCACGATCTTCACCTGCGGTAGCGCGCCCAGAACCGCGGGTACGGTGTGGCCGCCCATCCCGTTTCCGGCATCGACCGCGACGGTCAGCGACCGCAGCCCGTCCAGATCGACCAGCCCGCGCAGGAACGCGGCGTAATCGGCCAGGAGATCGGTTTCCGTGGCCGTGCCGGGCGCGCCGTCGTAACCGGGCACCCCGCGAGTCACCTCCTCGGCGATCACGGCCAGACCGGTGTCCTGCCCCACCGGCAACGCCCGCGGCCGGCACAGTTTGATGCCGTTGTAGCGGGCGGGATTGTGACTGGCGGTGAACATGGCCCCCGGGCAATCGAGCTCCCCGGAAGCGAAATACAGCTGATCCGTGGAAGCCAGCCCGATATGCACCACATCCAGCCCCTGCGCGAGCACACCCTCGGCGAAAGCGGCCACCAGCCCGGGGGAAGAGGTGCGCATATCGTGCCCGATCACGACGCGCCGCGCGTCCTCGGCCCGCATGAGCCGGGCGAAAGCCGAGCCGGTATCACGAACGAAATCGGCATCGAGCTGTTCCCCGACCACACCGCGGATATCGTAGGCCTTGATCACCGCGTTCACGGACTCGGCAGAGCGGGCGACTGTCATGCCGACCAGCCTATAATTTCGGCGGGCCCTCCGAAGAGGCCGGGGCTGGAATGTTGGAGCGGCTTCTTCGCGAAGGTGAGTTGGGGTGTGCCCCCTTCGTGAACAGGTGAGTTTGGAACAACCCGTTCGCGAAGGGTGGGGCTGTAATTTTGGAGCGCCTCCGGCGCTCGAGGGTGGGGCCCC
>NZ_JBSFRU010000178.1:0-12768 GCF_053589395.1 Nocardia sp. NPDC003345 | reverse complement strand
GACCCTACGCGCGCCGAACGCGATGTCCGGTGAGGCGAGACCGGAAGAGCGGCGGACCGCTCCGGAACACGCGTGGTGGTGAGAACCGGGAGCGCCGGAACGGCCGGGTACGCTGGCCGGGGTTCGGACTTCTCGAAGCTCATCCCGGGGCAGCCGCGAAAGGCTGCCGAAAATCGATATTCCACGCGTGCAGGTCGCGACAACCGAGGGATGCCGATATGCCTGATGGAAAGCCGAATATCCTCGTCATCTGGGGCGACGATATCGGGATAACCAATCTGAGCTGCTACAGCGACGGCCTCATGGGCTATCGCACCCCGAATATCGACCGGATCGCCGACGAAGGAATGCGGTTCACCGATTCCTACGGCGAGCAGAGTTGCACCGCCGGCCGGGCCGCGTTCATCAGCGGCCAGAGCGTATACCGCACCGGTATGAGCAAGGTGGGCGTCCCGGGAGTGGATATCGGCTGGGCCGCCGAGGACCCGACCATCGCCGAGTTGCTGAAACCACTCGGATACGCGACGGGTCAGTTCGGCAAGAACCATTTCGGGGATCTGAACAAGTATCTGCCGACCGTGCACGGTTTCGATGAATTCTTCGGCAACCTCTATCACCTCAACGCCGAAGAGGAACCCGAGAACGTCGACTATCCGCATGCCGACCAATTCCCCCGCCTGCACGATTTCGCGCTGCCGCGCGGGGTGCTGAAGTGCAAGGCGACCTCCGAGGTGTCCACCGAACCCGATCATCCGAAATTCGGTCCGGTCGGTAAGCAGACGATCGAGGACACCGGTCCGCTGGATACCGAGCGGATGAAGACCATCGACGACGATATCGCCGACCTCACCGTGGACTACATCAAACGTCAGCACGCCGAGGGCAATCCGTTCTTCGTGTGGTGCAACTTCACCCATATGCACCTCTACACCCATGTGAAACCGGAGAGCCGCGGGCAGGCCGGGTTGTGGCAATCCCCCTACCACGACGCCATGATCGATCACGACCGCAATGTCGGGACGGTGCTGGATGTGCTGGACGAACTCGGTATTGCCGAGGACACCATCGTCATCTACTCCACCGACAACGGGCCGCATCGCAACTCCTGGCCGGACGGCGGCATGACCCCGTTCCGGAGCGAGAAGGACACCAACTGGGAAGGCGCCTTCCGGGTACCGGAAATGATCCGGTGGCCGGGAAAGATCGCGGCCGGTGCCGTCTCCAACGACATCATCCAGCACCACGACTGGCTGCCGACACTGCTGGCCGCCGCGGGGGAACCGGATATCGTAGAGAAACTGAAGAAAGGGCATACGGCCGGGGCCGACGGCAAGACCGCATACAAGGTCCATATCGACGGCTTCAATCTGCTGCCGTATCTCACCGGAGAGGTCGAGACCAGTCCGCGGCGGGGTTTCTTCTACTTCTCCGACGACGGTGACCTCATCGCCATGCGGTTCGAGAACTGGAAGGCGGTATTCCTGGAGCAGCGGTCCCCGGGCACGCTGGCGGTATGGGCCGAACCGTTCGTACACCTGCGGGTACCCAAGCTCTACAACCTGCGTACCGATCCGTTCGAGTTCGCGGACGTCACCTCGAACACCTACTACGACTGGCTGCTGCGCCACGACTACTTCATCTTCTATATGACCGCTATGGCCTCGATGTTCCTCGAAACCTTCCGGGAGTTCCCGCCGCGGCACGAACCGGCCAGTTTCAATGTCGACCACGCGGTGGAAAAGCTCCAGAAGTTCCTCGCGAAGGACTGAGCCGTGCTGGAGAGCTGGTCCGACGGCCCGACGAAGTCGGCTGTCACCGACTTCGTCGGCCGGGTCACCACCGGCGGGCCCGATTTCGTCGAACCCGACGCCCGCGTGGCCGTTTTCGACAACGACGGCACCCTGTGGTGCGAGAAACCGATGTACATTCAGCTCGATTTCCTGCTGCGGCGCTTCAAGGAGCAGGCCGAGGCCGACCCGTCGTTGCGGGACCGGCAACCCTACCGCGCGGCCTATACGGGGGATCTGTCCTGGCTCGGTGAGGCAGTGACGAAGCATTATCAGGGCGACGACACCGACCTGAAACCGCTGCTGGCAGCGATACTCGCGGCGCACGAGGCGATCACGGTCGAACAGCACGCCGCCGAGGTCGCGGCATTCTTCGACGATGCGCGGCACCCCACCCTCGGGCGCCCGTACACGGCGTGCGGGTATGTGCCGATGGTCGAACTGCTGCGGTACCTGGAGGCCAATGGATTCACCTGCTATATCGTCTCCGGTGGCGGGCGCGATTTCATGCGGCCCGTCTCCGGGCCGATGTACGGAATCCCGCCGGAGCGGGTGGTGGGCAGCGCGGTGGGTCTGGTGTACGAGAACACCGACGTGTATACGACCGCCGAAATGGAATTCGTCGACGACGGTGCGGGCAAGCCGGTGCGGCTGTGGAGCCGGATCGGGCGGCGGCCGATCTTCGCGGCCGGAAATTCGGACGGCGATATCGAGATGCTGGAATTCACCGCCGCGTCCGCTCATCTCTCGATGCAGCTGCTGATCCGGCACGACGATCCCGACCGCGAATTCGATTACACCGCGGGTGCGGAGAAGGCGCTGGAACGGGCCGCGGCCGAGGGCTGGACGGTTGCCGGTATCGCCCGCGATTGGACAACGGTCTTCGGTGACTGAGACTCGCGCGACAACAGTCGGACTCGACGGGGATTCGATCTGGATTCCGCCGCGAACCTCGATCGTGGGGGCGGACAACGAGTACCCGGAGGAGGGGCCGGCGAAAGAGGTCACCACCGACGGCTTCTGGATACAGCGATACCAGGTGACCAACGGCCGATTCGCCGAATTCGTGGCCGCCACCGGCTATCTCACGGTCGCCGAGCGGCCGCTGGATCCCGCCGTCTACCCCGGCGCGCCCCCGGAGAACCTGCGCCCGGGTTCACTGGTGTTCCGTCGCACGCCCGGTCCGGTCGACCTGCGGCACCTGAGCCAGTGGTGGGTGTGGACACCGGGAGCGTGCTGGAACCATCCTCGCGGTCCGCGTTCCTCGCTGCGTGACCGCGAGAACCACCCGGTGGTGCATATCGCGTTCGAGGACGCGCAGGCCTACGCGGACTGGGCGGGGATGGCCCTGCCCACCGAAACCGAATGGGAGGTGGCGGCCCGGGGCGGGCTCTCCGGTGCGACCTACACCTGGGGTGAGGATCCCGAACCGGCCGGCCGGAAGCTGGCGAACTACTGGCACGGTGAGTTCCCGTACCTGCCGGACACCGGCTACGGGCAGACCACCCCGGTGGGAAGTTTCCCGGCCAACGGCTACGGACTCTTCGATATGGCCGGCAACGTGTGGGAATGGACCACCGACTACTACGGCGCGGACCGAGGCACCACGCCGTGCTGCGCGGAGGGGTCCTACGATCGCTCCGGGCAGTTCGCCGTCGCCCGGCGGGTCGTCAAGGGCGGGTCGTTCCTGTGCGCGGACAGCTATTGCGGGCGGTACCGGCCGTCGGCCCGGCGGCCGCAGATGGTGGATACCGGTATGAGCCATATCGGTTTCCGCTGTGTGCTCCGCTGAACGGCCTCCCGCCGAGCGCGGATCGATGGCACCGCTTCCGCGCTGAGGATAGTTTCGATACATGCAGGACCACGCGGAGGATCTCCGCTTCGCGCATGTCATCGCCGATACCGCCGACGCGGCGAGTATGGACCACTACAAGGCGCTCGATCTCGCGGTCGCGACCAGACCGGATATGGCCCTGCTGACCGAGACCGAGACCGCGGTGGAGAAGGTCATCCGCGGGCAGCTCCTGCGGGCACGTCCCCGGGACGCGGCGCTCAGCGCGGGCGAGGGGCTGGAGGGGACCGGGCCGCGCTGCTGGGTGGTCGACGCCATCGACGGCCTGGAGAATTTCGCGCGCGGGGTGCCGGTATGGGCCACCCAGCTGTCACTGCTCGAGGCATCGGAGGGCGGCGGCTACCGGCCCGTGGTGGGTGTGGTCTCGGCGCCCGCTCTCGGTCGCCGCTGGTGGGCCGCGACGGGCCACGGCGCCTTCACCGGTCGCAGCCTGTCGGCGGCCTCCCGGCTACGCGTTTCCCGGGTGTCGAAGCTGTCCGACGCGTCGCTGGGCTACTCCTCCCTCACCGGCTGGGAGGAGCGGGGCCGGCTGGGCGGTTTCCTGGCACTGTCCCGGGAGGTATGGCGTACCAGGGCATATGGCGATTTCTGGCCCTACATGATGGTCGCGGAGGGGGCGGTGGACCTGTGTGCCGACCCGGAACTCTCCCCGGGCGATATGGCCGCCGGCGCCGTGATCGTCACCGAGGCCGGCGGCGCCTTCACCGGTCTGGACGGTAACCCGGGCCCGCTCAGCGGGAACGCGGCCGCCTCGAACGGCTTGTTGCACGATGAGCTGCTCGCGTATCTGAACGAGCGTTACTGAGACGGCGGACGCTCCGCGTCGTCCGACCCGAGCGGATTCACTGGGGGAACAGCGTCAGGACCTCCGTCATGACCTGCCGGGCCACGTCGTCGGTCGCCGAGGTGACCTCGACGACCGGGACGCGCGCGACGAATGCGGTACTGCCCGCGGGTAGCTCGGGGCCGACGACGGCGGCGTAGATCGGGATACTGCTGTCGTAGAGCGAGGTCGTCCGGTACACGGTGCGACCGCCGATCCATTCCTCGGTGCTGCGCACCGGGACCTGGTCGGGGACGCGATACTCGTAGACCACCGTGACGGTCTCGTCGCGATACCGGAACAGGCATTGGTTCAGCCGCTGCTCATCGGTATCGGTGGTACCGGCCAGCGTCGCGCGCACCGCGCACGGGTCCACGCCGAGTAGCACGGTGTCGACGGTATCGGGTGAGGTGCCCTGGGGCGGCGACTCCCGCCAGCGGTCCACCATACCGGGCAGCAAACCATCGGCGACCGCGCAGGAGTCCCGGTCGGGAACCGAGAGCCCGAGGTAGAAGGCGGCGCCCGCCGGGAACCGGACGGTGGCGCCGCAGGCGCGCGGATCGCCGTCGCGCCCGGGAACCAGCAGTACGCTCGCATCACCCAGCTGTTTGCTGATGCCCCGGCTCGGGGTGAGACCGGGCAGCAGGGTCGCCTGCCAGGTGAGGGTGGTGGTGTCGGGCGCGCCCTCGTCGCCCAGCACGGCCCGGCAGGAGTTCAGCCCGACGGTCACGCTCCGGATATCGCCCAGGTCGAGCTCGTCGAGGGTATCGCGGGGGAGCAGGGCGCAGATATCGACCTGGCGGGTCGCCTGGGCGACGGCCGCTTGCTGTTCCGGCGTGTCGGCCGGGGCCGACCAGAATTCCGGTGGTGGGCCCGGCGCGGCGGGCGACGGCGCGCCGTCGGAGCGGGGGCCGGTGTCGTCGTCGCAGCCCACCAGGGCCAGCAGAGCCACTGCGACGAGCGTGAGCGTGCGATACATCCTCACCCTGACCTCCCGGTGCGAGCTGGGCCGGACCGTCGCCCGGTATCGAGTCTGCGGGATCCGGCAACCACTCCGCAATCATTCCGCTGGACTCGGCAGGTCGGGCCGCCGGAATGCGGGTCAGGCCCGCTGCCCGCCCGGCCCGCGGCGGGCGTTGCGGGCGGTGCCGCGATGCGCTGCGACGGTGGTGGGATCCTCCGGCCAGGCGTGTTTGGGGTAGCGACCCCGGAGGTCGGCACGAACCTGCGGCCAGCCGGTCCGCCAGAAGGACGCCAGGTCCGAGGTGACCGCCACCGGGCGTTGTGCGGGCGAGAGCAGGTGCAGGACGACCTCGGCCCGGCCGTCGGCCAGCCGCGGGGTCTCGGTCCAGCCCAGGATTTCCTGCACCTTGACCGCGAGCACCGGGATCTCGGGGGAGTAATCGAGGCGGGCGAGACTACCGGAGGGCACCTCCAGGCGTTCGGGGGCGAGTTCGTCGAAGCGGGCGGCGTCCGGCCACGGCAGCAGCCGGAGCAGCGCCCGGCCGGCGTCCGCGCGTTCGAGGTCGGCGCGGCGGCGGGCCGAGGCCAGCTCGGGGCCGAGCCAGGTGTCGGCGGCGGCGAGTAGCGATGCGTCGTCGACGGCCGGCCAGGGTGCGCCGAGCGTGCGATGCAGGAAGTCGAGGCGCGCGCGGAGCGCGATCGCCGCCGTGTCCCAGGACAGCAGCCCGGGGCCGGTCGACACCAGTCCGCGGCGTACCGCCGCGGCGAGCAGATCACGGTCGGGATGTGGAATCGGCTTCTCCGACAGGGTGATCGTGCCCAGCCGTTCGATCCGCCGGGCGATCACATCGCCGTCGCGCCAGTCGATTTCGTCCGCGGTGGTCAGCAGTCCGGCCGCGGCCCGGCGGGCCAGCCGTTCGTCGGCGGCCGCGGCCAGGCGGATAGCGCCCTCCGAGCGGCCCGGATCCCGGGTCGCGGCACCGACCGCCAGCCATTCCGGATCGCCGGTTCCGGAGCCGGGGGGCAGTGTCACCGCGGTGCCGCCGGCCATGAGATAGCTCGCCGATCCCGGGGCGCGGCGGCGGGCCAGCCGCTCCGGATAGGCCAGCGCGACCACGAAGGCCGGGTCATCGGCGCCGCCGGACCCTTCGACCGAACGAGCCAGCCTGTCGGCCTCCCGCCGCCAGCGTGCCGGCCGGTCGCGCCGCAGCGCCCGCAGACCGGAGATCAGGTCGGTGCCGGCGATGAGGCTGTCGTCGTCGAGAACGGCGACCACCTCGGCGGCCGCGCGCGCACCGACCACGGGGGCCCCGTCCAGCAGTGCCCGTGCCAGCCGGGGATGCAACCCGATCCGCGCGATACGCCGTCCCCGATCGGTGACCGCGCCCTCGCCGTCGACCGCTCCGAGTGCCCGCAGCACCTCCCGGGCGGCCGCCAGTCCACCGGACGGCGGGGCATCCCACCAGGCGAGACCGTCGCCGTCGGGGGTGCCCCAGCAGGCCAGCTCCACAGCGAGCCGGGTCAGGTCCGCGGTCCGGATCTCCGGTTCCGGATAGGCGGGCAACGTGCTGTGCTCGTACTCCGGCCAGCATCGCCACACCTGCCCCGGAGCCTCGCGCCCGGCCCGCCCGGCCCGCTGTTCGGCCACGGCCGCCGAGACCCGGACGGTCGTGAGCCCGGACAACCCCCGGGCCCGATCGATATGAGGAATCCGGGCCAGCCCGGAATCCACCACCGCTCGCACCCCGGGAACCGTCAGGCTGGATTCCGCCACCGCGGTGGACAGCACGACCCGCCGCCGGGACCCGGGTCGCAGGGCGGCGTTCTGTTCCGCTACGGGCAGCCGGCCGTGCAGCGGTACGAGATCGACCCCGTCGAGCCCGGCCAGCGAGGCCGCCGTCCGGCGGATCTCGGCCACTCCCGGGAGAAAGACCAGGATGTCGCCGTCGGTCTCGGTGAGCGCGGCGCGGGTGGCGCGGGCGACCTGGTTCTCGATCCGCTCCCGGGGCAGTCGCGGAACGTAATTCGTGGTCACCGGGTGGTTCCGCGCCCGGACCTCGATCACCGGCGCCGGGTCGCCACCGCCGAGCAGTGCCGACAGCCGGTCCGCCGCCACGGTCGCCGAGGTGGCGAGCACCCGTAGATCCGGTCGCAACCCGGCGCGGGCGTCGAGGAGTAACGCCAGTAACAGGTCCGCGTCCAGATGCCGCTCGTGACATTCGTCGAGCACCACCACGTCGACCCCCGTCAGCTCGGGATCGTCCTGGAGCCGTCGCACCAGCAGCCCCGAGGTCACGACTTCGATCCGGGTGTCGCGGCCCACCCGCCGATCTCCGCGCACCGAATAGCCGACGGTCGCCCCGACCACCTCACCCAGTAACGCGGCCATCCGCGCGGCGGCGGCGCGGGCCGCCAGCCGCCGGGGTTCGGCCACCAGCACCCGGCCCGCGGCGGCGGCGCCCAGCGCCGGCGGGACCAGGGTCGTCTTCCCGGTCCCCGGCGGTGCGACCAGCACGGCGGTGCCGTGGTCGGCCAGGGTCCCGGTGATGCGGCCGAGAGCGGGACGGATCGGCAGCTCGGGGAGGTCGGGCAGTTTCATCACGGCCAGTCTGCGGGTGCCACCGCCGCCCGGGTGCACGGGCCCCGGTTACCGCCCCTCGGAGACCGCAGCGGCACGGTGTCGCCGAGTAGGCTGGTCGCACTGTGCTCCGTGGACCGAAGGAGTGCGATATGGAGTGGCTACTGATCGCCGTGGTCGTCGTCCTGGCCGCGGTCTATCTCGTCTGGCGGTCTCGTGGGAACCGGGCACGCGCCGCGGCCGACCTGGCCGACGCGCTGGCCGACGCCCGCCGGACCAATGAACGGCTGGGCGGCCAGATCTACAACCTGACCGGTACCGACGACGCCTCACGCCAGGCCCTGGCCGATGCGGCCGAGCGGTACACGGCCGCCGGTTCCCAGCTGGACCTGGCCCGCACCGCCCGGCAGGCCGCACTGGCCGGCCGAACTGCGGTCGAGGGTCTCTATTACATCCGTGCCGCCCGTACCGCGATGGGTATGGACCCGGGACCACCCGTGCCGGAACTCGCCGGACGGGAGAGCGCGGGCGCGGTGAGCGAGGAACGGGCCGTCGATTTCGAGTACCGCCGGATCACCGCGGCCCCGGGCCCCTCTCCGGCCACCCCGAACTACTACCCGGGCGGGCGGGTGGCCGGGCGGCCGGTGCCCGCGGGCTGGTATTCCGAGCCCTGGTGGAAACCGGCCTTGGTCAGCGGCGCCTGGGGCGTCGGCTCGGCCCTGCTGTTCACCTCGCTGTTCTCGGGAATGGCGGGTGTCGGCTACGGCGCCGCCGGTTTCGAGTCGGGATACGGCGAGGGCTTCCAGGACGGGCTGTCGGCGGGCGACGACGGTGGGGCCGGCTTCGATCCCGGCGACCAGGGCGATATGGGCGGCGACTGGGGCGGTTTCGACGGCGGCGGTTTCGACTTCTGAACCTCCGCTGCGCCACCGGGCCGGGACGGTCCGCCGACCCCGTGACGAGCGCTGGGTCAGCTCAGCGCTTTCGCCTTCAGGGCCTCGAATTCGGTCCGATCGATGGTGCCCGCGTCGAAGAGCGCCTTGGCGTCGGCGATCTGATCGGCGGAGGATTTCCCGGCCACCCGGCGGATATAGTCGTCGGCCGCCTGCTGGGCGGCGGCATTCGCCGCCACCTGGCGTTCCGCCATCCCCCGGCCCCGCACGATGACATAGATGAACGCGGCGATATAGGGCACCACGATCAAGAAGATGACCCACAGGATCTTGGCTATTCCGGACATGCCCCGATCCCGGAAAAGATCCGCGATGACATGGAAAAGCACGATCAGGTACGCGATGAACGCGAAGATGACCAGCGTGTACCAGAGCAGTTCCCACACGGTATCCAACATGGTGACCAGCCTTCGAATACGGCAGTCCGGTTCGGACCGCATGGATGCCGAAAAGATCTGAATCCCACGAACAACAATTCCGCTGTCGGTCGAGTCTAGAATTCCCGCGCCGTAGTTTCCGTCATTTCCGGCGGCATTTCGGGTGTGGCCCGGTCGCTATACCCCGGCGGGTATATTCGGAACCGGACCGGAGAAGGGAGCCCCGTCATGGTCGGCGACGACGACGCCATCGCCCAGGTGCTGAACCGGCTGCGCCGGGCGCACGGGCAGCTGTCCGGGGTGATCTCGATGATCGAGCAGGGCCGCGATTGCAAGGATGTGGTCACCCAGCTCGCGGCGGTCTCCCGGGCGCTGGACCGTGCCGGGTTCAAGATCATCGCCACCGGGTTGCGCGAATGCCTGGACGAGGACGGCACGGGCGAGCGTGAGCCGCTGACCCAGGAGGAACTGGAGAAGCTCTTCCTCGCTCTGGCCTGACGCCGCTATCCGGACGCGCAATGAGTCGATGCGCGGACGGCCGCAGGTCGAATCTTATTGCCGTGCAGTAGATATCGCTGTCCTGGGGGCTGGGCGAGAGTCGGCATACGGAGTCGTGCCGTCCGCCCCGCCTGCGTGTCCATACCCCGTGCGCTAAAGTTACTTAGCGGAAGCAAGTAAATGCGGTGGTGGCATGCCGCCGATCGAACACACGAAAGCTGGGCGCGATGGAGGGCATATCCGCAGCCGATGAGCCCGGGACCTCCGCCGAAGTCGCGCACCTGTACCACCTGCTCACCCGGATAAACCGGACCCTGCGCACCCGCGGCCAGAGCCGGAATCTCAGCGCGGGGCTCGCCTCGGCGCTGTGGACGATCATCAATCACGCCCCGATCCGGCTCTCCGCCCTGGCCGAACGGGAATCGGTCTCCGCGCCGACGATGTCGCGAATCGTGGCCGTCCTCGAGGAACGCGGTTTCGTCGAACGCACTCCCGACCCCGCCGACGGCCGTGCCCGCCTGCTCGATCCGACACCGGCCGGGGCCGGTCTGATCGCCGAGTCGCGGACCAGGCGCGCGCAATTGCTCGCCGAGGCCCTCGAGGGGCTGGCCCCCGACGATCGGGCGACGGTCGGCAGGGGAGTCACGATCCTGGCCGGCGCACTCGGGATGACCTGACCCGCGATCTCGCGGCCGCGCCGCCGCGGCATCCGCCCGGACCATCTGCTCGGAGGAACTTCGTCATGACCACGCTCACCACTCGGGAAACCGGCGCGGATGCCGCCGATCTCGGGCCGCACTACAAATGGATCGCACTGTCGAATACGACGCTGGGCATGTTGATCGCCACGATCAACTCGTCCATCGTGCTGATCGCCCTGCCCGATATCTTCAAGGGCATCGGCCTGAATCCACTGGAATCCGGGAACACCAGCTATCTGCTGTGGATGATGATGGGATTCCTGGTGGTGACCGCCGTACTGGTGGTCAGCTTCGGCCGCCTGGGCGATATGTTCGGCCGCGCCCGGATGTACAACATGGGTTTCGCGATCTTCACCGTCTCCTCGATCTTCCTGGCCGTCACCTGGTTCGACGGTTCGGAAGCGGCGATCTGGCTGATCGCGTGGCGGGTGGTCCAGGGCGTCGGCGGCGCGTTCCTGATGGCCAACAGTTCCGCCATCCTCACCGACGCGTTTCCCGCTCATCAGCGCGGGCTCGCCATGGGCATCAACGGTGTCGCGGCCATCGCCGGATCGTTCCTGGGGCTGCTCGTGGGCGGTATCCTCGCCCCGATCCAGTGGCACTACATCTTCCTGGTCTCCGTGCCGTTCGGCGTCGTCGGCACCGTATGGGCCTATCTGAAACTCCGCGACACCGGCGTCCGCAAGCGGGCGAAGATGGACTGGTGGGGCAATGTGACCTTCGCGATCGGGCTGGTCGCCATCCTGGTCGGCATCACCTACGGCATCCAGCCCTACGGCAGTTCCGATATGGGCTGGACCAACCCCTGGGTGCTGGCCGCCATGATCGGTGGTGCCGCCGTACTCGGCGCGTTCGTCTATATCGAAACCAGAGTCGAAAGCCCGCTGTTCGAGTTGTCACTGTTCCGGAACCGCTCGTTCGCGTTCGGCAACGCGGCCAACCTGATGGGGTCGATCGGCCGCGGCGGCCTGCAGTTCATCCTCATCATCTGGTTGCAGGGCATCTGGCTGCCACAGCACGGCTACGACTACTCCCGCACCCCGCTGTGGGCCGGTATCTACATGCTGCCCATGACGGTCGGATTCCTGCTCAGCGCCCCGCTGTCCGGTGCGCTGTCGGACCGGCTGGGCGCCACGCGGTTCACCACCAGCGGGCTGTTCATCACCGCGGCGACCTTCGCCGCCCTGATCGCGCTACCGGTCGATTTCGGCTACTGGGTGTTCGCTCTCATCCTGGTGATCAACGGTATCGGGATGGGCCTGTTCTCCTCCCCGAACCGTGCCCTGGTGATGAACTCGCTGCCGGTGACCTCTCGCGGCTCCGGCGCCGGAATGATGACGACCTTCCAGAACGCCGCGCAGGTGCTGTCGATCGGCCTGTTCTTCTCGCTGATGATCGCCGGGCTGAGCGCACATCTGCCCGCCGCGATGTTCGACGGCCTGACCGCGGGCGGGATGGCGGAGGGGTCCGCGCAATCCATGTCCCAGTTGCCCACGGTCGCCATCCTTTTCGCGGCCTTCCTCGGCTACAACCCGATCCGGCAGGTCGGTGGGGAGGCCCTGCAGGGGCTGCCGCAGGCCGGTATCGATCACCTCACCGGGCTGGAGTTCTTTCCGCATCTGATCAGCGACCCGTTCTCCGACGGACTCACCGCCGCGTTCACCTTCGCTTTGATCTGCTGCGTACTGGGCGCGCTCTTCTCGCTGTTCACCGGTGGTACCCGGGCGAACGACGCGGCGGGGACGGCGCGTGGGGACCACGGCCGGGAAACCGTCGGGGAAGAGCTGGCCGCGGTCGCCGCCTCGGCGTCGGGAGAGGCGCCGTCGGAACTGGTCGACGACACCGCCCGGCGCTGACCGGGCTGCCACCGGTCAGCCGTGCAATACCGGCCGGTAGACGAGCTCCTGGATATCGCTGTCGAGTATCCGGGTCTCCAGCAGTTCGAGATCGAAATCGGCCGCACCCTGGAAGACCGGCTCGAAACCGGTACGTCCGGTGATCACCGGAAACAGGGTCACCCGGACCCGGTCGACCAGCCCGGCGGCCATCAGCGCCCGGTTCATCGACAGGCTGCCGTGCGAACGCAACGGTATATCCGACTCCGCTTTGAGCCGGGCCACGACATCGACGGCATCGCCCTTCACCAATGTCGCGTCCGGCCAGTCGAGCGGTTCGGACAATGTCGTCGACACCACGATCGCCGGCAGGTTCCGCATCCGGGTGACCCAGGGGTCAC
>NZ_JBSFRU010000177.1:0-12769 GCF_053589395.1 Nocardia sp. NPDC003345 | reverse complement strand
CCGGTGGAGTCCGGGCCGATCGGCCGGCGTTGCGCCGGTATCCGGGGTTGCCCGGGCGGGTCCGCAGCGGTGCCGCGCTCCTGCAGCGCCATCTCGTCGACCGCGTATCCGTGCCGTTGCTGCACCTCCCGAATGGTTTCGCCGAGCGCGGCGGCCGATGGCCGCTCCCGGGAATCCCGGTTCATCGCCGCTTCCACCACATCGCTGATATCGGCGGCCACGCCCTGTTCACGCAGATCCGGCAGGGGCGCGTTCGTGATCCGGAGGAACTGGGTCACCATCTTCTCGCCGCTGCGCCGCTCGAACGCCGCGTGCCCGGTGAGTGCGCAGAACATGGTGGCGCCCAGCCCGTACACATCGGCGGCCGGGGTCGGAGGCTCGCCCTCGAGCACCTCGGGTGCGGTGAAGGCGGGTGATCCGGTCACCGTTCCGGCGGCGGTGCGGAAGCCACCCGCGATATGGGCTATCCCGAAATCGGTCAGCGCGGGTTCCCCGTAGTCGGTGAGCAGGATATTTCCCGGCTTCACGTCCCGGTGCACGATACCGAGCCGATGCGCGCTCTCCAGCGCCCCGGCGATCTTCACCCCGATCTGCAGGACGTCCTCGGCCGATAACGGGCCGTGCCGGCGGACCCAGGCGTCGAGGGAGCCCAGGGGATAGAACGGCGTCACCAGGTACGGCCGGCCGCGGGCGGTCATCCCCTCCTCCAGCACGGTGACGATATTCGGGTGCCCCGTCAACCGGCCCATCGCCCGCTGTTCGCGCGCGAACCGCGCCCGGTTGTCCTCGTCGGATTCGGTGGTGAGCACCTTCACCGCGACCGTGCGGTCCAGCGGTTCCTGGGTACATCGGTAGACCACGCCGAAACCACCGCGTCCGACCTCCGCCGCGTCCTCGAATCCGGCGGCGTCGAGTTCCGTCGCGACGGTCGCCGTGGACTCGCGGCGGGTACGGACGGGGTCGTCGCCGCTCATCGCGGTCGGGCGATCCCTCGGGTATGCAGATGGGCACCGGGTTCCATGCGCGGCCCCTCTCGCCTACTCAACTGTATCGCCGGGATATCCCCGGCGCCCGCGAGCGGCGATCACAGGACGGGCGACACCTTGTCTCGGCCCGGTAATACCTCCGGTACCGCGGTGACGGCGAAAACGGGGAACCGGTCACCCCGCGGCGGGGCCTGGAATCGCACCCGGACCGGCCGGCGCGCGGCCCGCGGCAGTTCACCGTCGATCACGGTGTAGACCCAGGGCCCTTCGTCGAGTTCCACGATCGCCAGCGTCGATTCCACCGCGTCGGCGCCCGCCGTGGCTGCGCAGGCCACCTTCCGCCAGCACACCACGGATCCGCTGCCGGCCGCGGGCACACGTTCGAATTCGTCGCACCGGCACGACGAACAGCGCAGAACCGGTGGCGCGAACAGCGCGCGGCAGCTGCCGCAACGGCGGATCACCATCGTGGTCTCGGTGCATTCCGCGTAGAAGTCACCGCAGTTTCCCGTGTGCCCAGGGTTCCACTCGTACATACACGCCTCGATGTGCTGGTGCCGACTCGTACGGTTTCCAGCATCGGCTACCGGGCGCCGGGGCACGCGGGCCGAACGGCCGGGTACATACCTGTTTCCGGAAAACCGCAGTTCAGAGCCATTTGGAGACGTCTCCCCGGCGTATTCGTCCCGGTGACCGGGATCATACGCGGGCCACGCGGTCCCCCCTGCCGCCCGGCACATGATGTCCGGACACAGTGTCCGGAAGGGCCTCTACAGGAGCCGCCGGCGCGCCTCCACGGCGTCCGCGGCCTCCTTCAGGCTCGCTGCGGGATCCTGTTTCCGGAACCGCTTGATCGCCGCGATCTTCTGATCCCGTCGCAGGAGGTCGTCGATCTCGGTGAAATCGACCGTCTCGGGATCCTCGATATCCAGATGCGCGAGGATCAGATCGAGTTTGCGCTCGAGCCGATCGATCTTGCGCTCGAGCCGCGTGCTGTCGCCGAACATATGCCCCACTGTATCCCGTTGGGGCGCCGGACCCTTCGGCGAGCGCGACTCGGTCCGCGTTCCGGGCACCCGCCGGACGGCCGGGTGCTCCCGGCACCGCGGCCGCTGCGGGAGGTGGCCGCTTATCGGGCCCGCGCGCACCGCATCGATCCGGCCCACCTGCCGGCCGGTAGCCTCGACCGGCAGTCGCCGTGTCGCACCGGCCGGGCGGTGCGATCGAGAGGAGCCGCCCGTGGCCGGGGAACAGCGCCGCAACGCATCCGTGATCCCGCCACGCCGGATAGCGGTCGACCTGACACCGCTGCGCTCCGGTCCCGAGTTCCGGACCTTGTTCCTGGCCCGGTCGATCTCGGTCTTCGGAATCGGGTTCCTGGTGGTCGCCCTGCCGATCCAGGTCTACCGGCTGACCGGGTCGACCGCCATGGTCGCCACGGTCGCCACGGTCATCGGGATCTCCGCGTTCGCGGGGACCCTGATCGGCGGCCCGGCGGCCGACCACTACGACCGCCGGGCGGTGATCGTGGCCTCCCGTGCCGTCGCGACACTCGGATTCGCCGCCCTCGCGGTGAACGCGATGCTGCCCGAACCACGACTCTGGGTGATCCTGCTCTGCGCGGTCGTCGACGGGCTGACCGGCGGGATCTCCGAGACCGCCCTGGTCGCGGCCGTACCGGGCCTGATCCCGCCCGACCGGCTGGCCGCCGGGGCCGCGTTGATGGCGTTGACCGCCGACCTCGGTCATATGGCGGCTCCGGCGCTCGCCGGCCTGCTCATCGCCTGGCTCGGTGTGGCGGCCAATTACTGGATCGCGGCGGCCGCGGGGCTGGCGACCACCCTGCTGCTCGCGCGACTCGGCCCCATGAAGGCGGCCCGCGGCCGCGCCGAGACGCCGCTGCGCGCCGCGCTGACGGGAGTGCGTTTCGTCGCCGGGCACCGCATTGTCGGCGCGACCCTGCTGGTCGGCTGTGTCACCATGCTGCTGTCGGGCTGGAACGTCCTCGTTCCGGAGTATGTGAGCGAGGTCCTGCACGGCGGCGAGACCACCGCGGGCCTGCTCTTCGCGGCTCCGGCGGCCGGGGCGGTACTCGGCTCGCTCACCTCCGGCTGGACCGGCTCGATCCGGCGCGGCGGCCAGGTGATCTTCGCGGCCACTCTCGTCTCGGCGGCCGGGCTCGCCGGAGCCGGGCTCGTCGCCACCACGGTCGTGACCTTCGCCGGGCTGGCGGCCCACGGCGCGGGCCGGGTGGTCAGTGATATCGCCCGGTTCGCGGTGGTGCAGGCGCACACCCCCGACGAGTTCCGCGGCCGGGTCTCGGGCCTGTGGACCGCGCAGCTCACCATCGCGCTCTCGCTGGGCGCGGTCGTGGCGGGCGGTATCGCGAGCACGGTGCCGGCCCGGGCGGCCTTCCTGGTCTACGGCGCCGGCGGCGGCCTGCTGACCGTCGCGCTGTGGTGGCTGCTCACCACCCTGCGCGCTCTCGACAGCCGCGCGGCCGTGCCACGATGACTCACTCCACCGCGGCCGACAGCTGCGGGGTGATGCGGTCCAGCGCGAATCGCAACGACTCCGGGGTGCCCGCGGACAAGGCCTGGACGGCCGGATCACTCTCCGGCAACCGCACCGCGTGACCGTCGCGCACCACGGCCAGGGAGTTGATCAGGGTGTCGTTCTCCAGATCGGTGAAGGGCAACCCGATCGTGGTGAACACGCCGGTCTGCGCGTCGAGGTCCCCCACTCGCTCCACGGGGACCTGGGCGAAGAATCCCGAACTCGGCAGCCGGGTGACCGGCGGGTTCTGCACGAAACCGAGGTCGGCGAAGAAATCGAAGCGGGCGTCACCGGCCAGGTAGGCGCCGTAGGCGGTGCCGTATTTGGCGGCGTAGACGAAGGTCCGGCCCGCGAATTCCGGGTGCTGGTCGGCGACGGCCCGCTGCGCTGCCGTGGTCTCCGCGACGATCTTGTCCGCCACATCGCGTTTCCCCAGCGCGGCACCGATGATCTCGGCCTGGGTCTGCCAATCGACCGCGAAATCCCCCGTGCCCTCGGGTGCGGTCACCACCGGCGCTATCTCGCGCAGCTCGTCGGTGACCCCGCTGTCGTCCTTCGCTCGCACATTGAGGATCAGGTCGGGGTCGAGTTCCCGGATCTGCTGCATATTGAATTCCCCGGCGCTCTGCGCGGACAGCAACTCGGGTGTGCTGTCCCCGAACGCCGCCGCGTCCCACTCCCCGACACCCGAGGTGTCCTCCCCGAAACCCATCCAGTCGTAGATGGCCACGGGTTTCACCCCCAGTTCCAGGGCCACGGCGCCGTCGGACCAGCCGAGCGCCACCACCCGCGGCGCGTCCGGCAGCGAATAGCCGGGGGCCGCCCCGGGATCGTCGAACACCTCGTGGGTGGTCTCGTCGGAACGGACGCAGGCCGCCGCGCCCAGGACCACACTCGCCAGCACCGCCACCACCACGCTGATACGCCGTCGCGACATGGTTCTCCTTCTCGGTTGGGTGCCCGGCGGGCACGGTTCACGCGCTGTCGGTCCGGACCGCTCCCTGTGCGAGCGGGACCACCAGCGGGGTCCCGGTCTGCGGATCGGCGATCACCTGCGAGTACACGCCGAAGACCCGCTCGACCAGCTCGGTGGTGATGATGTCGGCGGGCGCGCCGGCGGCCACGATCTCCCCGCCGCGCATCGCGATGATGTGCGAGGCATAACGGGCGGCCTGATTGAGATCGTGCAGTACCGCGACCAGGGTGGTGCCCCGCTTGTTGAGATCGACGCACAGGTCCAGCACTTCGATCTGGTGACCCAGGTCGAGGAAGGTCGTCGGTTCGTCCAGCAGCAGGATCGGAGTCTGCTGCGCGAGCGCCATCGCGATCCACACCCGCTGACGCTGGCCTCCGGACAGGGCCTCGACAGGTCGCGTCGACAGGTCGGTCAGCCGGGTGACCCGGAGCGCGAAATCGACCGCGCGCTGGTCCTCCTCGGTCCACTGGCGAAACATCTTCTGGTACGGGAACCGTCCACGCGAGACCAGGTCGATGATCGTGATGCCGTCCGGCGCGATGGACTGTTGGGGCAACAGTCCGACCTTCCGGGCGAATTCCTTACCCCCGTAGCCGGTCACATCGCGCCCGTCGAGCAGTACCGCCCCGCGCTGCGGGCGCAGCAGCCGCGACAGCGTCCGCAGCAGTGTCGATTTTCCGCAGGCGTTCGGTCCGACGATCACGGTGAACGATCCGTCGGGGACGACGACATCCAGATCGGCGATCACCGTGCGCTCGCCGTATCCGACCCGCAGATCGGTGCCGGTGAGCCGTCCGGGGGCGGACAGGGAATTGCTGGTCACGGGCGAGCCTTTCGGGACCGGGCGAGCAGGAGGAACAGCAGATACCCACCGCCCAGGGAGGTGGTGACCACGCCGACGGGGAGCTGGGTCTGCGGCGCGAGGACGGTGCGTGCCACCACCTCGCTGGAAACCAGCAGGGTCGCTCCCACGGCCGCGGAGGTGACCAGCGGGATCCCGGCACTGGGGGTGATCCGGGCCGCCACCTGGGGTGCTACCAGCGCGACGAAGGCGATCGGCCCGGCGATCGCGGTCGTCGCCGCCGCGAATCCGACGCCTATCACGAGTAACGCCATCTGGGTGCGCCCGGTGTCGACGCCCTTGCTCGCCGCCGAATCGGTACCCAGTTCGAACATCCGCATCCGGGGCGCGACCATCATCAGCGCCGGGACCAGCACGGCCAGCGTCACGAGCACCGGCACCGTATCGACCATGGTGAGACCCCGCAGGTTGCCCATGCCCCAGGCGGCCGCCGCGCCGGCGTTCTGGACATCGGCGGTGGCGACCAGATAGCCGTTGAGCGACAGCAGCATCGCCGAGACACCGATCCCGACGATGATGAACCGGTAGTTGCCGGTGCCGCCGCGCATACCGAGGAAATAGACCACCAGCGCGGTGAGCAGGCAACCGAGCAGGGCGCCGGCGGTCGCGCCGCCGGTACCGAGCCCGAGCACCAGCATCGCGACCAGGGCACCGGTATTGGCACCGGTGGTGAAACCGATGATGTCCGGGCTGCCGAGCGGATTCCGGGTCAGGGTCTGGAAGATCGCTCCCGACAGCGCCAGAGACGCACCACCGAGTATCGCGGTGACCACCACCGGCAGCCAGTCCGCGACGTGATCGGCGGGCCTGCCGCCGATCTGCCCGGTCAGCACCCGCAGCACCTCGACGAACCCCAGTCCGGGAGTGCTGGTCGTGCTGGCACCCAGCGACAGGATCCCGACGACCGCGGTGATCAGGACGAAAGCCGCGGTGATCGCCACCGAGACCATATCGACGCGCAGGCTCAGCCCGAGGCGAGGCGCCCGCAGGAACCGGATCCGGCGCGGCCAGCGGGCGGCCGGCGGCGCGGTGGGGGTCACCATTGCGCCCCCTTCTCGTGCCGGGCAAGCCAGATGAGCACCGGCGCCCCGAGGAAGGCGGTCACCATCCCGACCGGCAGTTCACCGGCGGTCGCGACGCGGGCGACGAGATCGGAGCCCACCAGCACGATCGGCCCGACCAGCAGGCACAGCGGAATCATCCAGCGGTGATCGGGGCCGACGGTCAACCGCACCGCGTGCGGCACCATCAGGCCCACGAAACTGATCGGCCCGACCGCCGCCGTCGCCGCACCGCAGAGCACGGTGACGACGACGAAACCGGCGGCACGCACCCCGGACACCGGCACGCCGAGCGCATTGGCCCGATCGTCACCGAGGGCGAGCGCGTTGAGATATCCCGCCAGCGCGACCGCGCCGATCGATCCGAGCAGCACCAGCGGCCAAGTGGTCGACAGTTGCGGCCAGCCGCGGCCGTCCAGGGTTCCGACCAGCAGCCCGCGGATGGCGTCGAAGGTCTTCGGATGAATCATGGTCAGCCCGAAGGCGAGTCCGCTGAGCATGGAGGCGATCGCGACACCGGTGAGCACGAGTTTGGCCGGACTCGCGCCACCGACCCCGCGGGAACCGACGAAATAGACCAGCACCGAGGCGGCGAACGCGCCGCCCAGCGACCACCAGAGCAGTCCGGCGCCCGCCGCCCCCGCCACGACCGAGCCGAGCACCATGGCGAAATAGGCGCCGGAGTTCACCCCGAGGATCCCGGGATCGGCCAGCGGGTTGCGGGTCAGGCCCTGCATCACCGCACCGGCCACTCCGAGCGCGGCGCCCACCAGCGCCGCCAGCAGTGTGCGGGGTATTCGCTGCTCCCTGATCACGCCCAGGGTGGTGGGGGCACCCTCGTCGAACAACGCGCGCCAGGCGTCGTGCGCCGGGAAGTCGCCACTGCCGACGAACAGTCCACCGGCCAGGAGCGCGACCAGCACCAGGGTCAGGACCAGCAGTGCCGCCGTCCGGGACAGCGCCTTCCGCGGCAACGTGGTGGCGGGTGGGGGCACTGGGTTCGTCCTCGATTCGTCGGGCGTCTTCCGGTGGCTGTGAAATAGCGGGCGTGGCCGCAGGTTAGTTTAGCCTCGGGTTACCCCAGGAGAGCGGTGCCCCGCTGGCCCGCACCCCACGCCGCCGCGGCGACCGCCGCGACCAGCCGGACGGGCCGGTGCGGGCGCCGGTCTCAGCGTCCGGCCGCGGTGAGCCGGTGGTCGGCCTCGAGCAACATCCAGCCGCTCAGTTGCACCGATAGATCGCGGCTGAGATTCGCCGAGACCACCGCCGACGAATCCGCGAACTGCGGCAGGGCTCCCGGCCGCTCCGGCACCGACACCGCCCTCGTCCAATCCGCGCCGAACAACGGCAGCCCGTCCACCTCGGCGCGATGGTCCCAGGCCGCCCGCGCCGACGCGTGCACGATATCCGCCGCGGTGGTGTCGCCGAGTTCCAGCGCCGCCACCGCGAGGTAGCGCGCGAGGATTCCCATGAACAGCCCGGTGTCGTCGTCGGCGGCCGCGCGGATCACCCCACCATCGGTGAGCCGGGCCCGGGTCGCTGCGACGAGCTCACGCACGCGCCGGTGATGCGCCGGGTCACCCGTGCGCAGCGCGAGTTCGGTGTCCAGCCCGATGGCGACCCCTTGGCAGTAGGTGTGCACGGTCCGGTCCAGCCGGCCACCGGGCTCGTGGACACCGTCGAGGATCAGGCCGCTGATGTCGTCGCGTAATCGGGCGTGCAGGAAATCGGCGAGCCCCCGGGCCCGCGGGATTTCACCCAGCCGCGCCAGCGCGATCCCGGCCGGGCCGTTCGCCGGGGTGTTGTAGTAGTCGTCGCCGGTCCGCCAGGGCAGGGCGCCGACATCGGGATTCCAGCCGCCCATCAGCGCGGTTCGCAATTCCCCGACCGCGTCGCCGAACCGGACACCGAGCAATCGGTCGGCCCGTTCCAGAGCCAGTGCCAGCCAGGCCATATCGTCGTAGTACCGGTTGGTCCAGCCGGTGAGGTTGCGGGCGCGGATACCGCGCGCGAGGGCGGCGACCCGGTCGACGCGTTCCGGGGTGCGCGCCCGATACGCGGCGTCCACCGCACAGTCGAGCAGATGCGCCTGCCACCAGTAGTGCCATTGCGCGAACGACTGTTCCGGCAGGGTCCGGGGCCAGGTGAGCGCACCGAGTCGCATCCGCGGCAACCCCCACAGTGCGCGCACGTGCCGGGAGACGACCGCCTGTTCCGCCAGGTCCGCGCGTATCGCGTACCGCGCCGGGCCACCGGATGCGGTCCGGGTGATCGGTTCGGCCGCCATCGGCTGCGCCAGCGCGGTGAGGGCGACCCCTGCGCCCGCGGCGTACAACACGGCGCGCCGGCTGATCCCGGTGTTCCGGCGATCCATCCGCTCGGACTCCCCTTGCTGAACAACGCTCCTCGGCGGCGGTGAACCGTGCGAGGCGAGTCTATCCCGGGCCGCACGCACCGGCACGGCGCCGGAACCCACGGTGACCGGGACCACCGGCCGACGGCCGCGCGCATATCCGGCGTCCGCCGTTCCGGCGGTGCCGACACACCGCGCTCCGGCTTGACCTGGAGTGCACTCCAACTCATAGCCTGGCGCTATGCGATTCGCGTTCAAGACCTCACCGCAGGAAACCACCTGGGCCGATATGCTCGCCGTCTGGCGGGCCGCCGACGAGATCGATATCTACGAGTCCGGCTGGACGTTCGACCATTTCTATCCGATCTTCTCCGACCCCACCGGCCCCTGCCTCGAGGGCTGGACCACCCTCACCGCACTCGCGCAGGCCACCCGGCGCCTGCGCCTGGGCACCATGGTCACCGGCGTGCACTACCGCCATCCCGCGGTGCTGGCCAATATGGCCGCCACCCTCGACATCATCTCCGGCGGCCGCCTCGAACTCGGTATCGGCGCCGGCTGGAACGAGGAGGAATCCGGGGCCTACGGCATCGAGCTGGGCACGGTCGGCGAGCGAATGGACCGCTTCGAAGAGGCGTGCCAGGTCCTGACCGGACTGCTGAGCCGGGAAACCACCGATTTCGACGGGAAGTTCTATCAATTGAAGAACGCCCGCAACGAACCGAAAGGGCCGCAGCGCCCGCATCCCCCGATCTGTATCGGCGGCAACGGCGAGAAGCGCACCCTCCGGATCACCGCCCGCTACGCCCAGCACTGGAATTTCGTGGCCGGAACCCCCGCGGAATTCATTCGCAAACGGGACGTGCTGGCAGCGCACTGTGCCGATATCGGCCGCGACCCGAAGGAAATCACGCTTTCGGCTCAGACGCGGTTCGACCCCGCCCTCGGTTACGGGTCGATCGTCGATTGGGCCGCAACGCTCGGCGACGCCGGACTGGATCTCGCGATCGTCTATCTGCCGACACCGCACGATCCGGCCGTACTGGAACCTCTGGCCGAGGCGATCCGGGATTCCGGGCTGCTTTCCGAACGCTGACCGCCACGAGTACCACGATCGCGGGCGATCGAATCAGGCACCATCGGTCCGTAGCATTGCGACATGAGTACTTATGTGACGACGAACCCGACCACAGGTACTACTGAACAAGAATTCCCCGGGCTGGCCGACGACCAGATTTCCGATATCGCCGAGAAGGCGGCCGAAGGCTTCGAGGCCTGGCGCGCGACACCCGTTGCCGAACGAGCCGCCGCGCTCGCGCGGACCGCGGACCTGTACGAGGCGCGGTCGGCCGAACTCGCCGCGGCCATCACCCGCGAAATGGGCAAACCGGCTGCCCAGGCCGCCGGCGAGGTACAGCTCGCCGCGGATATCTACCGGTGGTACGCCGAGCACGGGCCCGAATTGCTGACGACCGAGCAGCTCGATCCCCAGGGGGCCGCGGAGTCGGTCGTGCAAACCTTGCCGATCGGCCCGCTGGTCGGTGTGATGCCGTGGAATTATCCCTACTATCAGGTCGCCCGCTTCGCCGCGCCGAACCTGTTGCTGGGCAATTCGATAATTCTCAAGCACGCGTCGATCTGCGCGGCGTCCTCGGATCTCATGGCCAAGGCACTACACGACGCTTCTGTACCCGAGAACGTCTATATCAACGTGTACGCGAGTTCCGATCAGATCGCCGCGTTCCTGGCACATCCGGCCATTCGGGGCGTCTCGCTCACCGGTAGTGAAAGAGCGGGCGCCGCGGTGGCCACCGAGGCGGCCAAGAATTTGAAGAAGTCCGTTCTCGAACTCGGCGGATCCGATCCGTTCATCCTGCTGGACACCGATGATATGCGGGAAACCGTCCGGACCGCGGCCCGCGCGCGGTTGTCGAATGCGGGGCAGGCCTGCAATTCACCGAAACGCTTCATCGTGCTCGATGAACTCTACGACGATTTCGTCCGGGGACTGGTGGCGGAATTCGATCGCGCGATCGTCGGCGATCCGTCGGATCCCGAGACCGAAGTCGGCCCGCTGTCGTCGGTTTCGGCGCGCGATACCGTCGCGGAGCAGATAGAGACCGCGGTGCGCCAGGGCGCGACCCTGCACACCGGCGGCTCGCCGATGGCGGGCGAGGGCGCGTTCCTGCGGCCCGCCGTCATCACCGGGATCACGCCGGAGATGGACGCCTACTCGGAGGAGATCTTCGGCCCGGCCGCCATGGTCTACCGGGTTTCCTCGGAGGACGAGGCGATACGCCTGGCCAACGATGTCGATTTCGGATTGAGCGGTTCGGTCTGGAGCGCCGATCCCCGGCACGCCGCCGAGGTCGCCGATCGCCTCGACGTCGGGATGACCTATGTCAACGAGCACGGGACGACATTGCCGGGACTGCCCTTCGGCGGCGTCAAGCAGTCCGGTTACGGACGCGAGCTGGGACGCTGGGGTATGGGCGAATTCGTCAATACCCGGCTGCGGCGGACCGCGATGCGCTAGCCCGGCGAGGCCTCGGGAGACGCTGCGCTCCGCGCGTTCCCGAGGCCACGCCGTTCATCGGTACGGCGCCGGGTCACCGGCGGGCGCGCCGCCAGTTCCACGAGCGGCCACCGGCCCCCGAGCGGGTTCCGAATCCCGCGAGATGGAGTGCGACGAGCAACAGTCCGACGATGATCAGAGTGCCACCGTTGACCGAATCGCCCAGGGTGGCGTCGGCCAGATCGAGAATGAGCGCGAGACCGAACACGACGGCAGCGGCTGTGGCGAGCATGAGAACCTCCTGGTTTTCCAGCGGAGACCGTGACCTCCGAGCGAGGTCATCGAGTTCCTGTGTCGCGCATACCCGCAAACCGCTCCGACTCACACCGAGGGAGCCGATCGCGTTTCACTTTCTTCGGCTCGGATGAGACCACCACGCGCGCATATCGATTCCGCAAACCCGAAATCGCAACATAGCCATGGATTATGTTGCCGTGTTACCGTCACAAGGCCTTCGAGAGAAGGCAACCGCCCGGTATGTGACGGAGGCGTGATGACGACCGACACCGCGGAATCGCTCCGCGCCCGACCCGTCGGCCCGGATACCGGACGGCCCAGTGTGCCCCGCGCCTACGACTACAGCCTGGGCGGTAAGGACAACTACGCGGTCGATCGGTCCGCCTTCGACGCGATCCGCCGGATAGCACCGGCCCAGGGCGAGGTTCACCGGATGAACCGGCGCTGGCTGACCCGCGCGGTCCGGCTCCTCGCCGAAACCGCGGGGGCCCGGCAGTTCCTGGATCTCGGCGCCGGTATGCCGACCCGCGACCCGCTGCATATCGTCGCGCAGGAATGTGGGCGCGGCGAGGTGAAATTCGTCTACCTGGACGACGATCCGCTCTGCGTCGCACACGGCCGGGCGATGCTGGAACGCAACGACAACACCCGCTATCTGCCGGGTGATCTCACCGATGCCGAAGCGACCCTGACCGCGGCCGGCCGCTACCTCGATATGCGCCGGCCGATCGCGGTGATATTCGGCGCCGTACTGCATCACCTCGGCGAGCACGACGATCCGGCCGGGGTGGTAGCCCGCTACGCCGACCTCCTGCCCGCGGGATCGCATGTGGCGATCAGCCATTACTGCGACCCCGGCCCCGCGTACCCGGAGCTGCACGAACTCGCCGTCGAACTCGAATACGCCCACGCCGGTGCGGGTCTGGGCCCGGTCCGGTACCGCAGCCCGGATCGGATCCGGGAACTCTTCGGCGGGCTCGAGATAGTAGAGCCGGGGCTCACTCCACTCGACGAATGGTGGCCGCACGGGCCGCCCACCCATATCGGGTCACCCGAGGAACGGCTCGTTCTCGGCGGGCTCGGCCGCAAGCCCGGTCCGGGACCGGGCCGCATCCTGCCGCTGCGGCACTAGCGAATACGACTCGGCCCGGATCGCGTTCCGC
>NZ_JBSFRU010000176.1:0-12807 GCF_053589395.1 Nocardia sp. NPDC003345 | reverse complement strand
CACGCCCGCATCGCCGTCGTGGGCGCGCGTGGATCTGTGCACCACCGAGGACGTGGTCCTGGAACCGGGGGAACGAGTCCTGGTAGGCACCGGTATCGCGGTCGCGCTGCCGGTGGGCACCGTCGGTCTCGTCCATCCGCGGTCCGGGCTGGCGGCGAAGGCCGGCCTCTCCGTGGTGAACGCACCGGGAACCATCGATGCCGGGTATCGAGGCGAGATCAAGGTCTGCCTGATCAACCACGATCCACGCACGGCGATCGAACTGCGCCGCGGCGACCGGATCGCGCAGTTGCTGGTGCAGCGGGTGGAGCTGGTCGACTTCGCAGAGGTGGACCGGCTCGACGATTCGGACCGCGGTGCGGGCGGTCACGGATCCAGTGGGGGACACGCGAGTTTGACGCCGGGCGGTGCGGGCACCGCGAACGGCAAGGAGGCCTGACATGTTCGGACGACGGAAATCGGGCGATCGCAGATCCGAGGAGGATCGATACGACACCGGTGCATACCGCACCGGCGAGTACGAGGAATACGACGAGGGCGGTTACCACCGGGCCGATTACGACGAGCCCTACGCGGAAGAGCCGTACGCCGGCGAGTACGACCAGAGCTACGACGACGGTTACGGCGGGGCGGCCTACAGCGACGCCTACGACGCCGCCATCGACGATCCCGATACCGAACCGCACCGGCGCGGCCCCTACGACTACGACGATGTGGCCGAGGTGCTGGAGAACTTCACCGATACCCGGCTCGATCTGGGCTCGGTGATCATCCCGGTGCCGCCGGGCGGCCAGTTGCAGGTGGAGATGACGCCGCAGGGCACCCCGCAGGCGGTCCACCTGGCCACCGAGCACGGGCGGATCACCGTCGCCGCCTACGCCGCGCCGAAATCCAAGGGCCAGTGGCGTACGGTCGCCGCCGACCTCGCCGAATCGCTGCGCAAGGACAACGCGCGGGTATCGGTCGAGAAGGGCCCGTGGGGCCGCGAACTGGTGGCGGCCACCGAGGGTGCCGATCTGCGTTTCATCGGCGTCGACGGCTACCGGTGGATGATCCGGCTGGTCGCGGCCGGACCGTCGGGTTCCACCGCGGCGGGCAGTCCGCTCGTCGCCGCGGCACGCCAGGTCCTGAGCGAGACGATCATCCGCCGCGGTACCGACGCGCTACCCGTGCGTGAACCGCTGCCGGTGGTGCTGCCCCAGCAGCTCGCCGAGCAGTTGACGGCGGCGCACCAGCAGCAGCAACAGCAGCAGGCCCAGCAGCAGGCGGCCGCCGCGCAGCCGCCGCGGCCGGTGCAGACCCCGGCGGTGCTGCCGCCGCAGCAGCCGCAACAGCCGCGCCGGGGCGCCGAGGGTTCGGCCATGCAGCAGCTCGGCCGCGGCTGATACGCGCCGGCCTGTTCGCGAGATCTCCCGCACCCACCGGCGCCGTTCACGGAGCCGGTGGGTGACGACGGTCCGCCGCGGCGTCCCGTCGCCCGCCGGTCCGCCCGGCGGGCCCGGCCGGCTCTCAGGCGGTCCGGCGTAGCCCCAGCCGTCCGACGATGCCCGGATCCGCGCCCAGTTCGTCGAGCGTGATCTCGGTGAGCACCGAACGCGGTGCCCGGCGCGCCCACTCCCGCCCGACCTCGACCGGATGCACCGGATCGTCGGCCGCGGCGACGACCGCCAGCGGCGCGGCCAGCGATGCCAGCACCGCGGGTTCGGGCCACTTGTACTGGGCGGCCTCCTCCAGTGCGGCCGGCAGTCCGGGCCACTGCCCGCGCCAGGACCGGGTCAGCGCGTCGGCGAGCCAGCCCGGGCTGCTGCCGCGCATCCTTTCGATCACCGGCTCCAGTCCCTCGGCGCGCAGCTGCGCCGCGGTGACCGACGCGCTGAGGGTGGCGGGACAATGCGCGATATCGGGACCCGTCCACGCCGGCAGCGCGGCGACCACTCCGCTCACTCCGGACCCGCCCCGCGCGGCTGCCCATTCGACGGCGACAGCGGCGCCCAGGGAGATACCGGCGGCCAGTACCGGCCCCCGGGCGAGGGCCGCGTCCAGAGCGGCGTGGTAGCTGTCGATGACCCCGGCAGGGTCGGGGTCCACCGCGATCAGATCCAGTCCGAGCGCCGAGCAGGCGGGCCCGAACGCGCGGCGGGCGAAATGCGCGTCCGAGCCGGTCCCGGGCAGGGCGACGACAACGGCCGGGGGTGGGGAATCGAACACCGGACCGAGCGTAGCGGTGCCGCCGGTACCCATCTACAGTGGCGGTACGGCCACAGCCGGGTCGTGGTGAGGAACTTCGGGCGGTATGCGATCCATATCGTCCGCGCACAGGAGAGCAAGCGATGTCTTCCTCGGCAGGAAGAAAAGCGGGCGACAAGTCCGCAACCGGATATTTTCGCCGGCTCGGTCGCAGGCTGACCGAGGATATCGATCAGCTCGACGCCGAGGAGCTGGCGGAGAAGGCGGACGCCTCGGGCGCCTGCCGGGTCTCGGACTGCCGCCGCGGCGAAGAGGCGACCATGCTGGGCCGCCTGCGCAGCGTCGACTCGTGTACGCAGTCGGCCGGTGCGAGCGTCCAGGCGGAGTTCTTCGACGGGACCGACGCCATCACACTGGTGTGGATCGGCCGGCGCCGGATTCCCGGTATCGAATCGGGACGACGCATCATGGTTCGTGGCCGCATCGGTGAGCGAGAAGGCCGTAAGGTGATCTTCAACCCCTACTACGAATTGCGCGGAAACAGCTGACGTATGCCATCGAGCGACGAGTACGCAACGCGGCCGCTGCCGCGCGCCGCGACAGTGCCGGCGCAACCCTCGGGTGAGGGCTCCGGCCCCGCCGAGCCCGATACCGGTGATCCGGAGCGCCCCGAACCCGCCAAGCAGACGATGCTGGAGCAGCTGGGCGGTTTCTCGGGGCTGATCTATTCGACGCTGCCCGTCCTGGTCTTCGTACCCGTCAACACCCTGTTCGGCCTGGCCGTCGCGATCTGGGCGGCCCTCGGGGTGGCGGCCGCCATCCTGCTCTGGCGGCTGGTGCGCCGCGAACCCATCCAGCCGGCCGTCTCCGGTTTCCTGGGCGTGGGGATCTGCGCTCTCATCGCGTGGCGGGTCGGCGAGGCCAAGGGTTTCTTCCTGTTCGGGATCTACACGAGCCTGATCTACGGGGCCGCGTTCCTGATCTCCATCCTCGTCCGGCGTCCGCTGGTCGGGGTGGTGTGGGGATTCCTCAACGGGCACGGCGGCGACTGGCGCGGCGATCCCCGGGTGGTGCGCCTCTACGATGTGGCCACCGTGGCCTGGGTGCTGGTATTCGGCGCGCGGTACCTGGTGCAGAACCATCTCTACGACACCGACAGCACCGGCTGGCTGGCCGCCGCCCGTATCGGCATGGGCTGGCCGCTCACGGCGCTGGCGCTGGTGGTGACGGTCTGGGCGGTACGCCGGGCCGGACATCTGCCGGCCCGCTCCGGCGGTCGTCATACCGCCGAATCCGCCTGACCGGTGCCAGGGTGGGAAATGACCCACCCTTTGGTGTCTATCACCGCGCCGCCGTTCATCGGACGATCGTTATCAGACAACGATCTGCCGAGAGGACTGGCGAATGCGAACCGAACACCACACCGGCACCCGGGCCGAGCGGGGCCGTGACAATCCGGTGCTGTCCCAGAGCCGCCGCGTCTCCGCCGAACTCGACACGCTGGTGGGCCCGGCGGCCGCCGGCGACCGCGCCGCGGTGGCCGAGATCCTGCGGCTGGTGCAGCCGCTGGTCCAGCGGTACTGCCGCACCCGGCTCGGGAACACCGCCCATCTGCACGTCACCGCGGACGATGTCGCCCAAGAGGTGCTGATCGCCACCGTGAGCGCTATTCCGCGCTACCGCGACCAGGGCAAATCATTTCTGGCCTTCGTGTACGGGATCGCGGCCAACAAGGTCTCCGACGCTTTCCGCGGTGCCCAGGCCGATCTGGCCTATCCGATGGCCGAGGTACCGGAACCGGTCAGCACCGCGGCCGGTCCGGAGGAGTGGGCGCTGGCCGCGGAACGGGGCGCCGTGGCCCGGGAGCTGATGCAGCAGCTCAATCCGGTGCACCGGGAGGTACTGGTGATGCGGATCGTGCTGGGGCTGAGCGCTGCCGAGACGGCGGCGGCGATCGGCACCAGCCCCGGCGTGGTCCGGGTCATGCAGTACCGGGCGTTGAACAAGCTGCGGGCGCGGGCGAAGCAGCCCGTGGCGGCGTGAGCGCGCGACCGAACGGATCGGCCGGATGCTGTCGGAGGGTCAGTATTCGGCGTCCTGCGAAGGTGTGAGGCCCGGCGCGGCCCCGGCCGGCGGGACAGTACCGTGCCGCGCCAGGATCACCCGCAGTTCCTCCTCGGCCTCGCTGGAGGCGACGAACAGCAGTTCGTCGTCGCCTTCGAACGGGTCGTCGGGCTGCGGCACGATGACCCGGCCGCCGCGCAGGATGGTGACCAGGGCCGTATCGCGGGGCAAGGTCAGGTTGCGCACCGGTTTCCCGGCCAGTGTCGTATCCGAGGGCAGCGTGACCTCGACCAGGTTCGCCTGGCCCTGCCGCAACGTCATCAGCCGCACCAGATCACCCACCGTGACGGCCTCTTCCACCAGCGAGGCCAGCAGGCGGGGGGTGGAGACGGCCACATCGACGCCCCAGGATTCGTCGAACAGCCACTCGTTGCGGGGATCGTTGACCCGGGCCACCACCCGGCGGACCCCGAACTCGGTCTTGGCCAGCAGACTGTGCACCAGATTGGCCTTGTCGTCGCCGGTGGCGGCGATGACGACCTCGTAGTCCTGCAGTCCGGCGTCCTCGAGCAACTGCAGCTCGCAGGCGTCGGCGTGTACCCAGATCGCGTCCGGCACGGAATCGCGGTCGATATGGTCGAGCTGGCGTTCGAGCAACATGATGTCGTGCCCGGACCGCAGCAGTTCGCGGGCGATGGAGCGGCCGACGGCCCCGGCTCCGGCAATGGCCACTTTCATGATCAGTCCTTGTTCGCGGGGGGTTTCGCGGCCAAGGCGACCGCTTCGCCGGCCGAACCCGAGGTCGCGGCCACATAGACGATGTCCTCGGCCTGCACCACGGTTCTGGCGTCGGGTAATACGCCCTGACCGAACCGGATGACAAATGCCACACGCGCGCCGGTGGCGCTCTCGAGGTCCTCGACGGTGCGCCCGTACCAGTCCTCATGCAGGATCAGCTGCGCCACCGCGACCGTTCCGGTGGGGTCGCGCCAGGTGGTGGTGCCGGCGTCGCCGATGAGGGTGTGCAGGAACCGGTCGGTGGTCCACGGCACGGTGGCGATGGTGGGGATGCCGAGCCGCTCGTAGACGGCGGCGCGTTTGGCGTCATAGATCCGGGCCACGACCCGTTCGATTCCGAACATCTCGCGGGCCACCCGCGCGGAGATGATGTTGGAGTTGTCCCCGGACGACACCGCCGCGAAGGCCCCGGCCCGTTCGATACCCGCCCGGCGCAAGACCTCGCGATCGAAGCCGACGCCCACGACCTGTGTACCGGGGAAGTCCGCGCCCAACCGCCGGAACGCGTCCGGATTGCGGTCGATCACGGCTACCTCGTGCCCTATCCGGACCAGGGCGCGGGCCAGCGACGCGCCCACGCGCCCGCATCCCATGATCACCACGTACACCGTGAACCTCGCTCCTGACTCGGTCTGCCCCTCGAGGCAAGTGAAACAGCCGTGTGGCCGTCGCGAAAGCGAACCGTACCCGCTGGTCCTCGCCTTCAGCCACGTTCCCCCCGACGGGCGCGGTCAAACCCCGGGTTGCGGTGATGCCTCGCAGCGCGACGGGACGCGGGGGCTTATGCTCCGTCCAGTGTCGAAGTTGACGACCGCCACCAAGCGTCTGGTGCTGGGGCGGCCATTCCGTAGTGACTCCCTGGGTCATACGCTGCTGCCCAAGCGGATCGCCCTGCCGGTGTTCGCGTCGGATGCGATGTCCTCGGTCGCCTACGCGCCCGAGGAGATCTTTCTCGTGCTGTCGGTATCGGGTCTGGCCGGTTACGCCTACGCCCCGTGGCTCGGCCTGGCGGTAGCGGTCGTCCTGGTCATCGTGGTCACGAGCTATCGGCAGAACGTGCACGCCTACCCGTCGGGCGGCGGTGATTTCGAGGTGGTCACCACCAATCTCGGTCCCACCGCCGGTTTGACGGTGGGCAGCGCGCTGCTGGTCGATTACGTGCTCACGGTGGCGGTCTCGATATCCTCGGCAGCCTCCACCATCGGCTCGGCGATCCCGTTCATCGCCACCCACAAAGTACTGTTCGCGGTGGCCGCCATCGCGCTCATCACCGCCATGAACCTGCGCGGGGTCCGGGAATCGGGCCGGTTGTTCGCGCTGCTGTCGTATGCCTTCCTGTTCGGAATGTTCACCATGCTCGCGTGGGGTCTGATCAGGATCTTCGTCCTGGGCGACGAGGTGCGGGCCGAATCGGCGTCGTTCGAGCTGCGCGCCGAGGAAGAACATCTCGCGGGGCTGGCGCTGATCTTCCTGCTCGCCCGTGCCTTCTCCTCCGGTTGCGCGGCACTCACCGGCGTCGAGGCGATCAGCAACGGTGTCCCGGCCTTCCGCAAACCCAAATCACGCAATGCCGCGACGACGCTGCTGATGCTGGGCGCGATCGCCATCGTGTTGCTGCTCGGCATGATCGTGCTCGCCCGCCAGGCCCATGTGGTGTTCGCCGAACATCCCGAGCAACTGGTCGGCGCGCCCGAGGGCTATCACCAGAAAACCCTCATCGCGCAGATCGCGCATGCCGTGTTCAGCGGGTTCACTCCGGGCTTCTACTTCGTCGCCGTCGTGACCGCCGTCATCCTGGTGCTGGCCGCCAATACCGCGTTCAACGGATTCCCGGTACTCGGCTCGGTGCTGGCCCAGGCGCGGTTCCTGCCCCGCCAGCTGCACACCCGCGGCGACCGGCTCGCGTTCAGTAACGGGATCCTGTTCCTGGCGGTCGGCGCCATCGCCTTCGTGGTGGCGTTCGACGCGGAGGTGACCCGGCTGATCCAGCTCTACATCATCGGTGTGTTCGTCTCGTTCACGCTGAGCCAGACCGGCATGCTCCGGCACTGGAGCCGTTTGCTGCGCGCGGAGACCGACCCGGGCGAACGCCGGCGGATGATGCGCTCCCGGGCGATCAACGCCCTGGGCCTGGTGGCCACCGGCGCGGTGCTGGTGATCGTGCTGATCACCAAGTTCTTCGCCGGCGCCTGGATCGCCATCGTGACCATGGCGGTCATCTTCGTGATCATGAAGATGATCCACCACCACTACAATTCGGTGGCCCGGGAGCTGGAAGAACACGAATGGGACGGGGTGCTGCCCAGCCGGACCCATTCGATCGTGCTGGTGTCGAAGCTGCATCTGCCGACCCGGCGCGCGCTGGCCTACGCCCGGGCGGGCCGGCCGGACACGCTGGAGGCGATCACCGTGAACGTCGACGAGGACGACACCCGGGCGCTGGTCCGGGACTGGGAGAACAGCGATACCCCGGTACCGCTGAAGGTGATCGAATCGCCCTATCGCGAGATCACCAAACCTGTACTCGACTATGTGAAACGAGTGCGAAAGGACGCGCCGCGCGATGTGGTGACCGTCTTCATCCCCGAATACGTGGTCGGCCACTGGTGGGAGCAGGTCCTGCACAATCAGAGCGCGCTGCGGCTGAAGGGCCGCCTGCTGTTCGAACCGGGCGTCATGGTGACCAGCGTCCCGTGGCAGCTGAGTTCCTCGGCCGGGGCCCGCGCGGCGGGTGAGCCCGCCGCGCCGGGCGCGGTCCGCCGTGGGTACGGCGACAATGGGTAGCGCCGGGGGCGCCGCCCGCCGATCCACGCGAGGCGGACACCGATGACATCGTGGCGCGACCGGCTGCTCGAGGTCCGGCTCGGCGCTCCGGGGCACGGCGGTTTCTGCGTCGCCCGGTACGAGGGGCGGGTGGTGTTCGTCCGCCACGGTCTGCCCGGTGAGCTGGTGCTGGCCCGGGTCACCGAGGATCGCGGCGGGGCGTTCTGCCGGGCCGACGCGGTGGAGATCGTGGAGGCGTCACCGGACCGGGTACCGTCGGCCTGCCCGGTATCCGGCCCGGGCGGCGCGGGTTGCTGTGATTTCGCCTTCGCCACCCCGGCGGCGCAGCGGCGGCTGAAGGCCATGGTGGTAGCGGAGCAGTTGCGGCGTATCGCCGGGATCGAACGGGAGATCGACGTCGAGCCCATCGGCGGCGTGGCGGGACCCGGAGGCTGGCGTACCCGGATCCGGTTGGTCGTGGACGCCGGTGGCCGGGCCGGTGTGCACCGCTACCGCAGCAGTGCGGTCCTCACCGATCTGCGCTGTCCGCAACCGGTATCCGGTGCGCTCGACGGTATCGCGCAGCGTCGCTGGACTCCCGGCGCCGACCTGGTGATCGCGGTAGACGACGAGGGCGCCCGGCATATCGTCGAACTCGCGCCGGCGGTCGCCGAGAATACTTCGCGAGGGGACAGGTCCGGGCGGGGCCGGGGCCGGGGACGTGGTCCGGACGGCCGGCCGGTGGGCCGGCCCGGGTCCGCCCGCGGTCCGCGCGCCGCGACCGGGTCCGCCCGCGAGGAGACCGCAGCGGATGGCGCCGATACCCAGCGCCGCCGCACCGCCGCCCGGCGGGCGGCCGCCCACACCGCGCGGGACGAATGGGTGATCGAGGGCACCGGACGCGCCGTGCAACTGGTCGGAGGCCGCCGGTGGGAGGTCTCGGCCGCGGGGTTCTGGCAGGCGCATCGCGGCGCCGCGCAGTGCTATTCGGATCTCGTCGCGCAGTGGGCGCGCCCGGATCCGGGCGCGCACGCGTGGGATCTGTACGCCGGTGCCGGAGTTTTCGCCGCTCGCCTCGCCGAAGGGACCGGGCCCGGGGGCGCGGTCCTGGCCGTCGAATCCGCGGCCGGGGCGGTGGCCGACGGTACGGCCGCACTGACCGATCTGCCCTGGCTGAGCCTGCGCGGTGACCGGGTCGAGCGGTGGGTGGCCGGTCGCGGTGGTCCGCGGCCCCAGGTCGTGGTACTCGACCCGCCCCGGGCCGGGGCCGGAAAGCCGGTGGTCGAATCGGTGACCACCGCCGGACCGGAGCGGATCGTGCATATCGGTTGCGATCCGGCCGCCTTCGCCCGCGACCTGCGGTTGTATCTCGACGCCGGCTATCGGCTGGACGGGCTGCGGGCCTTCGACGCCTTCCCGGCGACCCATCACGTCGAATGCGTCGCGCTCCTGCAACGGTGAGCCGCCCGGCCCGGATCAGTCCAGCTGCCAGGTGACCCGCAGGGTCGCGGCGACCTCCTGTTCGCCGGATTCGATCGGCACCGCCGGCGCCGATGCCGCCACCATCCGCACTCCGCCCGATTCCCGGGGCGGATACGGGGGCCCGGCGGTGTGCTCGGTGATCTCGAGCACGGGGCCGAGATCACGCGCGGCGCGGCGCGCGTACTGCCGGGCCTTGTCGAGGGCGTTGTCCCAGGCCGCGTCGCGGGCCCGGGTCAGCACGCGTTCCCGGTCGGCGTAGGTGTGACGCAGACCGCCCAGGCGGGCGTCGTCACCGCCCGCGGTCACGGCGTGTGCGATCACCTCGGCCGGATCGGTACGCGGGGTATCCGGCGCACCGGGCGGCCGCTGCGGCAGGATGAGGTCGAGGGTGGTGGTCGCGATATAGCCGGTGATCCGAGAGATACCGTCCTGCCAGGCTGTATCCGCCCGCACCGAGAGCAGGCCGGTGGTGATATCGGTATCGGGCACCCCGTCGCCGCGCAGCGCCGCGGTGACGGCCGCCACGCGCCGCCCGGCCTGTTCGTAGACCAGGCCGACCGTGCTCGCCCGGCATTCCACGCCGATCGAGACGACCAGCCGGTCCGGGGTCGCGCGTACCGTGCCCTCGCCGAATACGGTCACCGTCGCGGTCTGCCGCCCGCTCATCCGGACCTCCTCGCGTCGTCGTCGCGGCGTTCACCGGTATGCCGTCGTGGCGGGCGCCCGGGGAACGCGGTTCGCGCGGCGCCCGCCACTCACCTTAGGCTGGACCGATACACCGGACCGCGGATCCGGCCCGCGGCGGCGGTATCCATCGCACGCATCGGCGTGGATGTCCATCGCACGCCGCCCGGGTGGTGCAGTCGGCCGCGGCTCATAGACTGGTCGGATCAACTGCGCTATCCGGAGGGAGCGAATCAGGTGGGAGTGCTTTCCCGGGTCGATACGCCCGAAGACGTGCGTCGGCTGTCGGTACCGGAACTGCGGGAACTGGCGGCGGAGATCCGTGAGTTCCTGGTCCACAAGGTCGCCGTCACCGGCGGGCACCTGGGGCCCAACCTCGGGGTGGTGGAACTCACCCTGGCATTGCACCGGGTTTTCGATTCGCCCGCCGACCCGTTGATCTTCGACACCGGGCATCAGGCCTATGTCCACAAGATCGTGACCGGTCGTAAGGATCAATTCGACACGCTGCGCCGGAAGGACGGCCTGTCCGGTTATCCCAGCCGCGCCGAGAGCGAGCACGACTGGGTCGAGTCCTCGCACGCGTCGGCGTCGCTGTCCTACGCCGACGGCCTGGCCAAGGCGTTCGCCCTCACCGGGCAGGACCGCCATGTCGTCGCGGTGGTCGGCGACGGCGCCTTGACCGGCGGTATGTGCTGGGAGGCGCTGAACAATATCGCCGCCGGACCCGACCGCTCGGTGGTGATCGTGGTCAACGACAACGGCCGCTCCTACGCGCCGACCATCGGCGGCCTGGCCGAACGGCTCACCGCTCTACGCACCCAGCCCGCCTACGAACATATGCTCGACACCGGCCGCCGGATCCTGAAAAGCATTCCGCGGGTGGGTGATTCCGCGTATTCGATGGTGCACGCGGTCAAGGCCGGCATCAAGGACGCGGTGAGTCCGCAGGAGCTGTTCAGCGATCTCGGGCTCAAATACGTCGGTCCGGTGGACGGCCACGATCCGGTGGCCCTGGAATCCGCTCTGCGGCACGCCAAGGATTTCGGCGGGCCGGTGGTGGTGCACGCGGTCACGCAGAAGGGTCACGGCTACGAACCGGCCGAGAACCACGTGGCCGACCAGATGCACGCCTGCGGCCCCATCGACCCCCTCACCGGCGAATCGGTGAGCAAGGGCGGTGCGGCGAGCTGGACCTCGGTCTTCTCCGCCGAGCTGATCGCCCATGCCGAACGCCGCGACGATATCGTCGCCATCACCGCCGCCATGCCCGGGCCCACCGGGCTCTCCGCCTTCGGTGACCGGTTCCCGGACCGGTTGTTCGATGTCGGGATCGCCGAACAGCATGCCCTGGCCTCGGCGTCCGGGCTGGCGCTGGGCGGGCTGCATCCCGTGGTGGCGATCTACTCCACCTTCCTCAATCGCGCGTTCGATCAGCTGCTGATGGACGTGGCGCTGCTGAAACAGCCGGTCACCCTGGTACTGGACCGGGCCGGGATCACCGGCGCCGACGGCGCCAGCCACAACGGTATGTGGGACCTGTCGCTACTGGGGATCGTGCCCGGGATGCGGGTGGCCGCCCCCCGTGACGCGACCACGCTGGCCGAGGAACTGTCCGAGGCGCTCGCGGTGAACGACGGCCCGACCGCCCTGCGCTTCCCGAAGGACAGTGTGGGCGCCGATATCCGCGCGCTGGAGCGGCTGGACGGGGTGGATGTGCTGTGGCTGCCGGACCGGGAGGGGCCCTCGGCGCGCACTCAGCACGGTGACGTGCTGATCGTGGCGGTCGGGGCGCTCGTCCCGGCGGCGCTGCAGGCCGCGGAACTACTGGAGGCCGAGCAGATCACCGCCACCGTCATCGACCCGCGCTGGGTGCTGCCGGTCTCGGACACCATCGTCAAACTCGCGGAGAACTACCGGCTGGTGGTCACGCTCGAAGACAGCGGCCTGCACGGTGGGATCGGCTCCTCGATCTCGGCCCGGCTGCGCGGCGCCGGCCTGGATACCCCCGCCCGCGATATCGGTATCCCGCAGGAGTTCCTCGACCACGCCAGTATTCCGCAGGTCCGGCAGGAACTCGGACTGACCGCGCCCGATATCGCCCGCCGTATCACCGGCTGGCTCGACGCCCGCTGACCGCCGTCGCGCTACCCGGCCGGTTGGTCGGGTAGCGCCGCCGCGAGCGGGGCGACGGTGAGTTCGCGTTGCCAGGGCCGGGCCCCGTGCTCATCGAGGAAGGTGTCCACCGCCGCGTCCGACCCCGCGGCGGTCTCCGAGCCGGGCCGGTAATCGGGCAACCCGTCCCAGCACAGGCGGCGGACCAGGTCGGGGGCCAGCAGATTCTCCACCGGCACGTTCACCTTCTCCGAGATCTGCGCCATCACCGCGCGGGCCCGGGTCAGCCGGGCCGCGGCCACCGGATCTCGTCGTTCCCAGCGGTTCACCGGTGGTGGCCCGTCGTAGGCCTGGCTCATCCGCGGTAACTCGTCGTCGGGCAGGGCGCGGGCACGCTCCACGGCGCCGAGCCATTCCCGCGAGTACCGGCGCTGCCGCGGTCCGCCGAACACCGGTAGTTCGCGGAGCTGCCCGATGGATTTCGGATCGGCGCCGGCCGCGGCGACGATCGCGGAATCGGGCAGGATGCGGGACGGGGCGATATCGCGGCTGCGGGCCAGCGCGTCACGGGTGGTCCACAATTCCCGCACCGTCGCCAGTTGCCGCGCCTTGCGCAGGGTGTGGATCCCGGAGGTACGCCGCCAGCGATCCGGTTTGGGCCCGGCCGGTTCGGCGCGCCGGATATATTCGAATTCCTGTGCGGCCCATTCGGTC
>NZ_JBSFRU010000175.1:0-12831 GCF_053589395.1 Nocardia sp. NPDC003345 | reverse complement strand
CTTCCGATCTGGGGCCGAACCCCGCGCGGCGAAGCCGCGCCAAAATCTCAGCCCACCGTCCAGGTCTCGGTACCGGTCAGCAGGTTCTGCAGCGAATCGGCGGTCACCGGGAAACGCTCCCGCGCCGCGGCGGTCTGCGCGCGGACGCCGTCGTCGTAGGTCGGGCGGTCCACCGCCCGGAAAACACCGGTGACCACATGGTCGAGATCCTGGTCGGACAGCCGCGAGAGCGCGTAGGCGTACTCGGGATCGTCGGTGTGGGCGTCGTGCACGACGATCTCGCTGTCGGGTACGTTCGCCGACGGCACCGCCGCCAGCCCGAACCCGCGCCGCACCACCGCGTACTCGCCGTCGGCGCCGAACCGCAGCGGTTCGCCGTGCCGCAACCGGATCAGCCGCGATTCGCTGTCGCCGCGACGTAGCACATCGAACGAGCCGTCGTTGAAGATCGGGCAGTCCTGCAGGATCTCCACGAACGACGTACCGCGGTGCACGGCCGCGGCCCGCAGCACCTCGGTGAGCCCGGCCCGGTCGGAGTCCAGGGCGCGGCCGGCGAAGGTCGCTTCCGCGCCCAGCGCCACCGACAGCGTGTTGAACGGATGGTCTACCGACCCCATGGGGGTCGATTTCGTCACCTTGCCCGGTTCGGAGGTCGGCGAATACTGCCCCTTCGTGAGGCCGTAGATCCGGTTGTTGAACAGCAGGATCGTCATGTTCACATTGCGGCGCAGCGCGTGGATCAGGTGATTTCCGCCGATGGACAAGGCGTCGCCGTCGCCGGTGACCACCCATACCGACAGATCGGGCCGGGTGACGGCCAGACCGGTCGCGATGGCGGGGGCGCGGCCGTGGATGGAGTGGATACCGTAGGCGTCGAGGTAGTAGGGGAATCGGCTCGAACAGCCGATCCCGGAAACGAACATGAGGTTTTCCCGGCGCAGGCCTAGTTCGGCCAGGAATCCGCGGACCGTGGCGAGGATGACGTAATCGCCGCATCCCGGGCACCAGCGCACCTCCTGGTCGGAGGTGTAGTCCTTGGCCTTCTGCGGTTCTCCCGCCGTCGGTACCCCGGACAACCCGGAGACCGGCGTGATGCCGAGTTCGGTACCGGTCAGCGATGTTTCGACGATCGTCATGATGCGCCCCCGTTCGTGCGATAGGTCGCGCGCGCCCGCGCGGCGGCCACCTTGTCCTGTTCGAGACCGGCCAGGGAACCGTCCAGTGCCGCGTCGATGACACCGACGAGTTCCCGCGCGGAGAACGCCGTACCCGCCACCTTGGTCCACGGCCGGACGTCCACGAGGTATTTCGCGCGCAGCAGCCAGGCCAGCTGGCCGCCGTTCATCTCGGGCGCGACCACCGTGGGGTAGCGGCGCAGCGTCTCGCCGAGATCGGGCGGCAGCGGGTTCAGATGCCGCAGATGCAGTTGCGCCACCCGGGCGCCCCGGCGCCGGACCCGGCGGCAGGCCTCGCCGATCGGCCCGTAGGAGCTGCCCCAGCCGATCACCAGCACTTCCGCGTCGCCGCCGGGATCGTCGACCTCGGCCGGCGGTACCGCGATCCCGTCGATCTTGGCCTGCCGCAGCCGCACCATCAGCTCGTGGTTGGCGGGGTCGTAGGAGATATCGCCGGTTCCGTCGGCTTTCTCCAGCCCGCCGATCCGGTGGGCGCGGCCGGCTGTCCCCGGTACGGCCAGCGGACGCGCGAGCGTCTCGGGGTCGCGGGCGTAGGGCAGGAAATCGTCGTCGCCGCCCGGATCGAAATCCGGATCGATCGGCGCGAGGCCGGTCACCGCGGGGATGGCCCACGGTTCCGAGCCGTTGGCGATCGCACCGTCGGAGAGCAGCAGCACCGGCGTCCGGTAGGTGAGCGCGATCCGCGCGGCCTCGACGGCGGTGGCGAAACAATCGGCCGGTGAGCGCGGCGCCAGCACCGCCACCGGGGATTCGCCGTTGCGGCCGTAGAGGGCCTGCAGCAGATCGGCCTGTTCGGTCTTGGTGGGCAGGCCGGTGGAGGGCCCGCCGCGCTGGACGTCCACGATCACCAGCGGTACCTCGGTCATCACCGCCAGGCCGATGGATTCGCTCTTGAGGGCCAGACCGGGACCGGAGGTGCTGGTGACGCCGAGCGACCCACCCAGCGCGGCGCCCAGCGCGGCGCCGATACCGGCGATCTCGTCCTCGGCCTGGAAGGTGGTGACCCCGAAATTCTTGTATTTGCTCAGCTCGTGCAGGATGTCGGAGGCCGGGGTGATCGGATAGGTGCCGAGGAACAGCGGCAGGCCGGCCAGTTCACCGGCGGTGATCAGGCCGTAGGCCAGCGCGGTGTTCCCGGTGATCTGGCGGTAGGTCCCGGCGGGCAGCGCGGCCGGGGCGATGCTGTAGGTGGTCGCGAAGGCCTCGGTGGTCTCGCCGTAGTTCCAGCCGGCGCGGAAGGCGAGGATATTGGCCTCGGCGATATCCGGTTTGGCCGCGAACTTCTCCCGCAGGAACTTCTCGGTACCGCCGATCGGACGACCGTACATCCAGGACAGCAGCCCCAGCGCGAACATGTTCTTGGCCCGCTGGCCGTCCTTCTTACCCACCCCCGCCGATTCCGTGGCGGCCATGGTCAGCGAGGTCATCGGCACCTGGTGGACTACGAAGTCCGTGAGGCTGTCGTCGGTCAGGGGATCGGCGGTGTAACCGACCTTGGTGAGGTTTCGTTTGGTGAACTCGTCGGTGTTCGCGATCAGGGTGGCGCCGCGCGGTAGCTCGCCCAGGTTCGCTTTCAATGCGGCGGGGTTCATCGCGACCAGGACGTCCGGCTGGTCGCCGGCGGTGAGGATATCGTGGTCGGCGATCTGGATCTGGAACGACGAGACACCCGGCAGCGTGCCCTGCGGAGCCCGGATCTCGGCCGGGAAATTGGGCTGGGTGGCCAGATCGTTGCCGAAGGCCGCGGCTTCGTGGGTGAAGCGGTCGCCGGTGAGCTGCATACCGTCACCGGAATCGCCCGCGAATCGGATCACCACGCGATCCAATACCGCTGCGCCGGAATCGTTTCCGGTGAGCGTGGTCTCGGGGTGGCCGGTATTTTCCTGGTGCGAAACCATACGCGTGCGTCACTTCCTCGTCGAAATGAGCTGCCAATCGCCAAACTACCCCGCCGGGTGGGTGCCGCGCCGCAAAAAACGCGGCTCCGGTGGTGGTGTATGCGGTTGGGGGTGCGCGCCGCGCGGCATCGGGGGTGGGGCGCGCCGGTGGTGTCGTGTGCTCGGGGCGCGTCGCGGTCAGGCGAAGAGTTCGAGCTGGGGTGCGGTATCGGGTTCCGCGGCCGGTTCGGGGCGCGGCGGCTCCTGGTCCTCCGGGCGGAGGTCGTGTGCACGCAGCAGCGGATCGACGCGTTCCCGGAGCCAGGAGGCGTACTCGGGGGCGACCTGGGCGCCGCTCCGGTACAGCGGGCGGTATCGGCGTAGCAGCGCCGGGTGGTGTTCGGCCAGCCAGCCCAGGAACCAGCCCCGGGTGCTGCCCCGCAGATGCAGCGGTAACACCACCGCCGAGGCCGCACCGGCCGCGGCCAGCTCGGCGAACAGCTCATCGAGCTGGGCGCGGCCGTCGGTGAGGTAGGGGATCACCGGCGCCACCATGACGTTCACCGCGAACCCGGCCGCGCTACAGGCCCGCACCAGGTCCAGCCGGGCACGGGGGGAGGGGGTGCCGGGTTCGAGGCCGCGCTGCAGATCCGGTTCCAGCACGGCGAGCGAGATGCCGATACGCACCGGGACCTCGCGGGCGGCGAGGGTGAGCAACGGCAGATCCCGGTGCAGCAGCGTGCCTTTGGTGAGGATGGAGAAGGGGGTGCCGGAATCGGTGAGGGCGCCGATGATGCCCGGCATCAGCCGGTACCGGCCCTCGGCCCGCTGATAGGGATCGGTATTGGTGCCCAGCGCCACCTGCTCCCGGTGCCAGGAGCGCCGGGTCAGTTCGCGCCGCAGGACCGCGGCGATATTGGTCTTCACCACGATCTGGGTATCGAAATCGGTTCCGGCGTCCAATTCCAGATATTCGTGCGAGCCGCGCGCGAAGCAGTAGCGGCAGGCATGCGAACAACCCCGCATCGGATTCACGGTCCAGCGGAAGGGCAGATTCGACTCGTCGGGGATCTTGTTCAGCGCGCTCTTACAGAGCACCTCGTGAAAGGTGATCCCGTCGAACTCGGGAGTCCGTACGGTGCGGGCGAACCCGGCCCGGCCGAGGCCGGGCAGTGCACCGTCGTCGGCGTCCAGGGTTTGGTTCTGCCACCGCACCCGACCAGTCGAACACGCGTTCTAAGGGCTGTCAAGCCGCCGGGCGGAAGTCGGAGAGCGGCGCCTGCGGGTCGGCGAAGAAGGCCACCAGATCCCGGACGGTGTCGTCGATGGGGCGCGGCTGGTATCCCAGTTCCCGCCCCGCTTTGCCGCGGTCGACCATCGGTGCCGAGATCAGTGCGCCCAGGGCGGCCTTCGACACGATATCGGTGCCGAGGCGTTTGCCGATCGGTTCCATGACCGGGATGAGGCCGGAGATCAGCTTCGGGGAGATGGAGAAGCGGGGGCCGCGCTTGCCGCCGTGGCGGGCCGCCATCCGGCACAGCTCGAGCATGGAGATCATCTCGCCGCCCAGCAGGTAGTTCTCGCCGGTACGGCCGCGCTCACCGGCCAGGATGAGCCCGCGCGCGACATCGCGGACGTCGACGAGGTCGAATCCGCCGTCGATCATGGCCGGGATGCGGCCGCGGGCGGCGTCGCGCAGGGAGCGATTGATCCGGGACAGCGGGGCGCCGTGATCGGCGGGGCCGAAAACGCCGGTGGGATTGCAGATCACCGCGTCCAGGCCGGCCTCGACGACCTTGCGCAGTTCGATCTCACCGGCCCATTTGGACCGGTCGTAGACCGGCAGATCGGCGTCGGTGGAGCGGAGGGTGGTCTCGTCGATGCTCCCGCCGCAGCTGTACTGGTCGAAGGCATGGATCGAGCTCGCGTGGACGAACCGCCGCGCCCCGACCGCGTGGGCGGCTTCGGCGACCACCTTCACACCTTCGGTGTTCACCCGCCAGGCGAGGTCGTTCTTGTCCGCGAGGGTGATCACGGCGACCAGGTGGTACACCATCTCGACCCCGTCGAGGGCGGATCGCATCGACGCCGGATCGAGTACGTCGGCGCTCACCCAGGTGACATTCGCCGCGCTCGCGTCGCGGGGCGCCATCCGATCGATGGCGACCACTTCGTCGCCGCGCTCGGCGAGCAGCGGGAGCAGATTCGTACCCAGATAGCCGGCTGCGCCGGTCACCGCGACCTTCATGGGGACGAGAATATAGAACTTGTTCTAATTTGCAACATGTTCTAGTTCCGCCCCGGCGTGCGCGGCCTCGTGCGCGGGTGGTCCGGTGGGCTATATTCGGGCGGCGACCATCGCGTGCCGCAGGGGTGCATATCGTTGCGGTGAAAAGAGTTCCATCCGGTGGTCACGGAGTTGTTCGGAACGAATCAGGGGGGAGCCCGATGAGTAATGTGTCGGTGGAGACCGAAGCGCTGCGGGCCTTCGGTATCACCAATGCCGGGATCGGTACCGAGATCGCCGCCGCGGGTAATTTCGACACCGTGGCGCAGGTCGCGGCGATGACGCCGGTTTTCGGATTGATCGGCGCCGACTATCTGGCCATGTTCGCGGCCGCGCAGGTGCTGCAGGCCCGCGATATCAACGATCTGTCGGCGAAATATCAGAAACTCTCCCAGGCGGCTTTCAGTTCGGCGTTGAACTACGACGTCACCGACGGCGGGAACGCCGGGGCGCTCGGCGCGATGGGAGCCGAACTGTGAGGCCGCTCGACACCGCCGAGGGATCCGCGGGCCTGATCGCGCCCGAACTGCAGCACGGGGTGACCACCGAGATCCCGGTGGCCGCGGCGGCGCAGGCCCTGCCCGACCCCGGCGCGGCGATCCAGGACGTACCGCTGGCCCAGCTCCCGGATGGTGAGGTGCCGGTCGAGGCACCGGAATTCGTGCTGTCGCAGCGGGTCTCCGACGACGGTCCCGGTGCGGCGACCGTACCAGCGGGAGTTCCCGGGCCGTCCGGCTTCCCGGACGACCCGGCGCAGGCCCAGGACATCCTGTCCGGTGCCGCCGAGGATGCCGCCACGCAGGCCGGGGAACTGCTCGGAGTGGTCAACCAGGCCGCCGCGCCGGCGGTCGACGCCGCGCAGGGGGTTCTCGGCCAGGTGACGGCGGCGGCCGGCGGCGCGGGTGCGCCCGCCGCGGCCACCGGAGCCCCGGCGGCCGGAACCCCCGCGGCGGCCGCCCCGGCGCTGCCGTCGGATCCGGTGGGGGATCTGCTGAGCGGGGCCGCGCTGCCCGCTCTCCCGGGAATCGATGTGCTCTTCCAGCCGATCAAGGATCTGCTGAGCAGTTTCGGTACCGGCGTCATGGGCGCCCTCGACCCGACCGCGATCCTGAGCCAGTCCTCCCAGATCATCGAGCTGGCCGTGGGGGTCGGCAAGAGCAGCCTGTCCGCCATGGGGCAGTCCTGGGAGAGCGAAGCGTCGCAGACCGCGCAAACCGCCGGTCAGGAAGCCAACAACTCCGGTCTGCAGACCAGCCAGCGCGGTATCGATATCGCCGCGCTCACCACGGCCGCGGCCGGTGTGGTCCAGCAGGGCAACGCACAGCTCAGCACCATTGCCACGTCCTTCCTCGGGCAGGCCGTCGCACTGGCTCCGGTCGTGATGACCCCGCCCGCGCAGACCGCGCTCATCGCCTCGGCCACCCAGCACCTGGGCCAGGCCGTCAGCGTCGCCAACATCACCCGCGGGGATCTCGCCGGTAAGACCGCGGAGCTGAACGGCATGGTGCAGCAGTTGCTCGGGGTCAACGGGCAGCAGGCCGCCGAGGCGGCGCAGAACGTGGCGCAGAGTATCGGCGAACCGCTCATGCAGCAGGCGCAGAGCGTCGCGTCCGACACCTCCGGTCTGGAATCGATGCTGGGCTCCACCACAGGCGATCCGGCCTCGACCACCGTCGCCGGCGTCCAGTCCCCGCTGGGCTCCCCCTCGGGCAGCCCCGGCCTGTCCACCGGCTCGCCCGGCGGCAGCCCCGGCCTGTCCACCGGTTCGCCGGGTGGCACCCCCGGGTCACCGGTCCTGCCCGGGGTACCGGGCGCGAGCCAGAATCCGCTGGCCAATGTGCTGCGCCCGGGGGCCCTCACCGCCGGTATGCCCGGCTCCACCACCACGTCACCGGCGAATTCCTTCATGGGCGGCTCGCCCGGTGCCGCGGCCGGGCAGCGCAACAACGACGAGGAACACGGTCGCACCGTGGAGGCCTACCGGAGCCCGACGGGCAACGACGATCTCACCGGACCGCTCGGCGAATCGGCGCCGGAGGTCATCGGGGCGGTCGACGCCGACGAGGACCTCGGCTACGACAACCAGTTCTGATCCCGCACGCCCGGTCTCAGCGCAGGCCGGGCGGGTTGTTCAGATCAGGGGCCGAATAGGTGTCACAGGCCGCGACCTCGCCGGTCCGGTAACCGCTGAGGAACCACTCCTGCCGCTGCGCCGACGCCCCGTGGGTCCAGACCTCGGGGTTCACCCGGCCCTGTGCGCTCGCCTGGATCCGGTCGTCGCCCACGGCGGCGGCGGCCGAGAGCGCGTCGCGGACATCACTGTCGGTCAGCGGTCGCAGGAACGGGGTGTCCGATCCCGGCGCCGGCGTGCGGTCGGCGTAGTGGGCCCAGATACCCGCGTAACAGTCGGCCTGCAGTTCGGTGCGCACCGCGCCCGACTGCGGGCCCTGCGGGTCCCGCTGGGCCCGCCCGATATCGCCGAGCAGGTTCTGGAGATGGTGCCCGACCTCGTGGGCGACCACGTACTCCTGGGCCAGCGGGCCGCCGGTCGCGCCGTACCGGTCGACGAGTTCCTGGAAGAACCCCACGTCGAAATAGGCGGTGCTGTCGGCGGGGCAGTAGAAGGGGCCGACCTCACTGGTGGCATAGCCGCAACCGGTGGAGACGGCCCCGGTGAACAGCCGGATACCCGGCGGCAGGTAGGTGGTCCCCGTCTGCCCCGGCAACTGCTGCGACCACACCGCGTCCAGGCTCTGGGCCGTGAGCACCACGCGGCAGTCGACATATCTGTTGGCATCCGCGCCAGTGCGGCAGTGGTCGGGAGTCCCGGCCGTCGCGGAACCGCCCTGCTGGAGATCCTGGGTGCCGGTGAACCGGCCCAGTGCCGACTCCGGGTCGCCGCCCAGCAGCAGGGCCAGCACCAGCACGATGAGGCCGCCGGCGCCGCCGCCGAGAGCGACTTTCCCGCCGCGTCCCGGCCCGCCGCCGGAGGAGGCCCGGCCCGGATCGATCCGCACATGCTCGTTGAAGGTCATGGTCGATCCCGTCTGTGAACGTGATTGCCACGGCTTTGCTCGGCTGTTCGCAATATATCGGTTTCCGGGTGCCCGGCGCCGCGCACTACGATGGCAACCGCATCCGGAGGCCGTCCCGGTGTGCTCCGAACGTCGAAAGGAAACCCGTGCTGCGCACCCACTTGGCCGGTTCACTGCGAAGCGAACAGGCCGGTCAGACCGTTACCCTTTCCGGATGGGTGGCCCGGCGGCGTGACCACGGTGGCGTGATCTTCATCGACCTGCGTGACGCCTCGGGGGTCGCCCAGGTGGTGTTCCGCGAAGGACCGGCCGCCGAGCAGGCGCACCGGCTGCGGTCGGAATACTGCGTCCGGGTGGTCGGCGTGGTCGAGCAGCGACCCGAGGGCAACGAGAACCCGGAACTGCCGACCGGTTCGGTGGAGGTGAACGTCAAAGAACTCGAGGTGCTCAACGAGAGCGCCCCGCTGCCGTTCCAGCTCGACGAGCAGCCCGGTGAGGAGGCCCGCCTCCGGTACCGCTACCTGGACCTGCGCCGGGAGGGGCCGGCGCACGCGATCCGGCTGCGGTCGAGGGTGAACGCCGCCGCCCGCGCGGTGCTGGCCCGCCATGAATTCGTCGAGGTCGAAACCCCGACCCTCACCCGCTCCACCCCGGAGGGCGCGCGCGACTTCCTGGTGCCGGCCCGCCTGCAGCCCGGCAGCTTCTACGCGCTGCCGCAGAGCCCGCAGCTGTTCAAACAGCTGCTCATGGTCGGCGGTATCGAACGGTACTTCCAGATCGCGCGGTGCTACCGCGACGAGGACTTCCGTGCCGACCGGCAGCCGGAGTTCACCCAGCTCGACCTGGAGATGAGCTTCGTCCGCCAAGAGGACGTGATCCTGCTGGCCGAGGACATCCTGGTGGCGCTGTGGGAACTCATCGGCTACCGCATCCCCACCCCGATCCCGCATATGACCTACGCCGAGGCGATGCGCCGGTTCGGTAGCGATAAGCCCGACCTGCGCTTCGGGGTGGAGATCACCGAGTGCACCGAGTACTTCGCCGAAACCCCGTTCCGGGTGTTCCAGGCGCCCTACGTGGGTGCGGTCGTGATGCCGGGCGGTGCGGCCCAGCCCCGGCGCCAGCTCGACGCCTGGCAGGACTGGGCCAAACAGCGCGGCGCCAAGGGACTGGCCTACGTGCTGGTCGGTGCGGACGGGGCCCTCACCGGTCCGGTGGCCAAGAACCTCACCGACGCCGAGCGGGCCGGACTCGCCGATCACGTCGGCGCGAAACCGGGCGACTGCGTGTTCTTCGCGGCCGGTCCCGCCAAGGCCCAGCGCGCCCTGCTCGGCGCTGCCCGGTCGGAGATCGCGCACCGGGTCGGCCTGGTCGACGAGAACGCCTGGTCGTTCGTCTGGATCGTGGACGCGCCGCTGTTCGAGCCGGCCGCCGACGCCACCGCAAGCGGCGATGTGGCGCTCGGGTACTCGGCGTGGACCGCGGTGCACCACGCGTTCACCTCGCCGAAGCCGGAATCGATCGACACCTTCGACACCGACCCCGGCAACGCGCTGGCCTACGCCTACGACATCGTGTGCAACGGTAACGAGATCGGCGGCGGCAGTATCCGTATCCACCGTAAGGACGTGCAGGAACGCGTGTTCCAGGTGATGGGGATCAGCGAGGAGGAGGCCCAGGAGAAGTTCGGCTTCCTGCTCGACGCCTTCGCCTTCGGCGCCCCGCCGCACGGCGGTATCGCCTTCGGCTGGGACCGCATCGTGGCGCTGCTGGCCGGGCTGGATTCGATACGTGAGGTGATCGCCTTCCCGAAGACCGGCGGCGGCGTCGACCCGCTCACCGACGCGCCCGCCCCCATCACCGCGCAGCAGCGCAAGGAAGCCGGGCTGGACGCGACCCCCAAGGCCGATGGCGAGGCCAAGGTCGCCGGGAACGGTGCGGTGCAGGCGGCGGGTAAGGGCGGCGGCGCCTGACCCGATCACACCGGTGAGATGGGCCCGCCGGTGAGCGTGCGATACGCGTAGGTGACCGCGATCGCCGCCACCGGCCCCGCCACCAGCAGGCCGAAACCGCAGGCGAGCAGGCCGAGCAGGGTGACCACCAGCACTGTCAGCACCAGCAACAGCACCCGCCCCGGATCCCGCAGCACCAGCAGGAAACTGGACTTGATCGCCTCCACCGGCGTCTGTCCCTGTTCCACCGCGAAATGCAGCGAGAACATACAGCCGATCCCCACCAGGATCCCGGGAATCAGGCACAACGCCGAGGCGAGCGTGGTCGCCAGGAACGCGAGCAGCGCGGTCAGGAAGGCATTGCCGATACTGCCGATATAGAAATACGAGCCGAACCCCGGCCGGTAGCCGTCGGTTTCGTACAGTGCGCCCCGGACCAGTGCCGACTGCAACACCCACAATCCCGCCATCACAGCCGCGAACAGCACCAGGAGCGGAAGCGCCGAGGTCGGCTCGATCAACTGGACGATCGCGTAGAAGGTCAGGTAGATGATCAGTCCGACGGAGGTCACCGCGAGCCACGGGCCCGGATTGCGACGGAACTTCTCCACGCCGTAACTCAGCGCATGCCCGATATCGAGGTGACCGGGAATACCCGTACCCACGGTCTGGTAGCCGTAGACCGGCGCGTCCGCGCCCGGAACGGACTGCTGGTCCGGGCCGCTGCCCGGGGGCCCGTAGACCGGTTGGCCGCCCGCCCGGCGCTCGGGTTCGGCGTCGATCTGGGTGGGATCACCCGGTGCGGCGCCTCGGCCGGAGGGAGCGGCGACCGATGCCGGTTTCCCGAGGCCTACCGCCGGGGCGGCGTGCTGCGGGTTCGCCGCGGACTCCGCCGGCCCGGCGTCCGCGGTCGCGGGCGTGGTCCGGCCCGTGTCCGGGGTAGTGGAGGTGGCCGGACGCGGGGAATCCGGCGTCGCGGCGGGTGACTTGCCGCCCGGAGCGGGTGGGTTGCCTGGCGTGTCCGGGGTTCCGGGGGAGTCCGAGGTGGAACGCGGTGTGTCGGTCACGCTGGCAGACCTTTCGACTCAACTGGTTTCCGGTGTGGCGCACAGCAGTTCAGATCGAGAAAACCCGACCCGTACAGCGCTGTCAAGCAGGCCGGGCGCGTGCCGGAGAACACATCTGACACGCCGGACGACACGGAAAGGTTGTGTAACCGCTCGCTAGAAGTGACCGAATGCGAGTAACTTGAGATGCGATGACTGCACTACTGGCCGAACGAGCCACCGAAGTCGTATCCGCAGCACAGCAGTTGCTCACAAAGCGAATGGGTGCTCCGGTGAAGTTGAGTGATCCCGTCGAACTCAGCGGAAGCGGACGGACGACTGTCCTACGTGTACGGGTCGCCGAGAACGCCTTCTCCCTACCCCGCACCCTGATCATCAAGCAGGTGCGGGGCTCCGTCGCCGACCCCAAGAACGTGACGATCACCCCCGGTGTCGCCAGCGTCGACTCCGCCTTCCTCCGTGAAGCGGTGTCCTACCAGTTCACCACCGCGCTCAGCCGCGGCGAACGTCCCGGCGCCTACCTGATCGCGCACAGCCTGCCCGAGCGGTTGCTCGTACTCAGCGACCTCGGTGACAACACCCGGCTCACCGATGTGCTGCGCTCCGGCGCCGAACCCGCGACCCGCAACGCCATGATGGCGTTCGCGCAGGCCCTGGGCCGCATGCACGCCGCCACCATCGGCCGCGAACCCGATTTCGTGGCCCTGCTGCGGCGCGTCGACGTCACCCACCGCGTCGACGGTATCGCCCAGCAGGCCGAAGCCGCCGTCGCCGAGGTCCCCGGCCTGCTCCGCCGCGAATTCGGCCTCGAGGTGCCCGACGAGGTCACCGAGCAGATCGCCCACGGCGCCCGGCTCTTCTCCGGCGGCCGCTTCCGGGCCTTCAGCCCGTCGGACCTGTGCCCCGACAATGTGATCATCAACGACGAGGGCGCCCGCATCCTCGACTACGAATGGGGCGGCTACCGCGACGCCACCCTCGATATCGCCTACGCGCTCGTATCCTTCCCCGGCTGCCTGTGCGATATCGAACTGTCCCGCGAACGCGCCGCCCAGATGGTGGAGGCCTGGCGCGCCGAAGTAGTCGGCGTCTGGCCCGCCCTGGCCGACGACGACCTGCTGGCCGACAAAATCCTCGAAGCCCGCCTCATCTGGGCCTGGATGAGCACCTACTGGTTCCTCCCCGCCGACCACGCCCGCATCGCCGCCGCTCGCGAACACGGCCTCTCCGTCCCCCGCTCCGACGCCCTCCTCAACCGCTGGGCCGGGGTGGCGGAAGACGCCCGCTGCCTAGGCAACGACGCGGTCGGCGACTTCGCCGAAGCTGTTTGCGCGGTAATAGACGAACACCTGAGCTGAGATATTGGAGCGGCTCCGCCGCTCGAGGGTGGGGCCCTATTAACCCCGGGTCTTCACTC
>NZ_JBSFRU010000174.1:0-13087 GCF_053589395.1 Nocardia sp. NPDC003345 | reverse complement strand
GAGGTTGGCATTGTCGGGCCAGCTGTTGAGGGGCGCGAAACGCTGGGCGCCCTGGCCGCCACCGCCGCGCCCGTCGGCGATCCGGTAGGTGCCGGCGGCATGCCAGCTCATCCGGATGAAGAGACCGCCGTAGTTGCCGTAGTCGGCGGGCCACCAATCCTGCGAATCGGTCAGGACCGCGGCGACGTCGGCCTTCAGCGCCTCGACGTCGAGTTTCGCGAATTCCGCGGCGTAATCGAAATCCTCGCCGAGCGGGTTCGATTTCGACGAGTGGGCATGCAGTATCGAGACATCGATCTGCTCCGGCCACCAGTCGCGGTTGCTGCGGGGGCGATGGTCGGTATGGGGTGTGGGCGAGGGGATCGCCGGGTTCTCGCTCTCGCTGGCGCTGCGGGTTTCCGTGTCAGGAGCGGGCGGACGGCTTTCGGAGGTCACGACATTCCTTCCTGAATTATGGTGCGGGCTGCGATCAGGGGTGCGGAACTTTCGCGCAGTCGGGGCACAGGCCCCAGTAGATGACCTCGGCCTCGTCGATCGTGAAGCCGTGATCGTCGGACGCGGTCAGGCACGGCGCGGAACCGACCGAACAGTCGACGTCGGCGATCGCCCCGCACGTCCGGCATACGACGTGATGGTGGTTGTCGCCGACCCGCGATTCGTACCGCGCCACCGACCCGGGGGGCTGAATGCACCGGATCAGGCCTGCCGCGGTGAGCGTACGCAACGAGTCGTACACCGCCTGATGTGATACCGCCGACAGGTCGGCCCGCACGGCGCGGATGATCGTATCCGTGTCGGCGTGCGGGTGGTCCTGCACCGCGCCCAGCACCGCGACTCGCGCGGCCGTGACGCGAAGCGGAACTCCCCGCAGCATCTGCTGGAAGTCCGTGGCTGTATGCACGTACGGAAGTCTCGTCTCTTTTCTTGAATGAGTCAAGTATTGAGCCCGCCCGCGCCCGGCGCCGCGCGCAGGAAGCGATCCATGCGCGCCGCGGCCTCCTGCGGCGTATGCCCGTCCCAGGCTACCGGCCGGCAACGCTCCGGAATCCGGAACAGGTCCCAGTGTCGCACCTCGTAGTGATTGGCGATCTGCCCGGTGGGCAGAGTGGCGTACACGACGAACCAGCCGCCGCCGAAGCACAGCTCACCGTCGCTGTGACGCAGACTCTTGTGCACGTCGTAGCGGCCGGTACCGGCCCATTCGTTGAAGGCCAGGGCGTTGTACAGCATCCGGTAGCGATACAGCTCCGCAAATGTATGGCGACCGTCGCTGGTGTTCTCGTCGACCCCGGCACTCATACCGCCATCCTCCCGCCCCGGGGCCGGGGCGGGGAGGAATCGGGCGGACCGGGGCCGCGGTCCGGAGCCGAGACGGTACGCGGGCGACCGGCCGGTCCGGCGCGCGGAACTCAATCCCCGGGCCGGGGCACGTCGCCGCGCCACCCGCCGCTCTCCCGCGGCCGGGATTCGATGAAACGCTTGAACCGCTCGAGGTCGCCCTTGACCCGGTGGTCCAGGACACCGAGTTTGTCGGCGGCGTTCTCGAGGAAGCCCTCCGGATCGATATCCATCTGGGTGATGACCCGGGTCGTCGAGTCATCGATCCGGTGGAAGGTCACGACACCGGCATGCTTCGGGCCGCTGTCGGACCGCCATGCCACCCGTTCCTCGGGATGCTGTTCGGTGATGGTGGCGTCGAATTCCCGTTCACCGGGCCCGATCTCGACCTTCCAATGCGTCCTGGTGTCGTCGATCTGGTCCACCCGCACGACGCCTTCCATGAATTCCGGGAAGGATTCGAATTGGGTCCATTGGTTGTAGGCCGTGCGAATCGGCACCTCGACCTCGGTGGAAGCGGTAACCGTGCTCATGGCGAGACCTCGCTTTCCTCGGGACCGGCCGGCGTCCACGGTGATAACCGGAAGCGGGCGCCGGTCCGTCGTTCTCGGACACACCGCGCCTACCCGCCGCCCGCCGGCACAAACAAGCAGCGGCCGCGGTTCCCTTCGCGGGGCGCGGCCACCAGCGGTCTCAGGCCGTGCCCGGATCCGGATCAGTACGCGCCGTCGCCGCGTGCGACCGCGCGCAGGGTGCGCGCGATGATCCGCAGGTCCAGCAGCATCGACCAGTTCTCGACATAGGAGATATCGAGTTCGACCGACTCCTCGGGCGACAGATCGGAGCGCCCGCTCACCTGCCACAGGCCGGTGATACCGGGCCGCACCAGCAGACGGCGGCGCATCACCCCGTCATAGGAGTGGACCTCGCGCCGCACCTGCGGGCGGGGGCCGACCACACTCATATCCCGGGCCAGGACATTGAAGAACTGCGGAAGCTCGTCGAGGCTGTACTTGCGCAGGAAACGGCCCACCGGGGTGACGCGCGGATCGTCCTTGAGTTTGAAGAACAGCGGATTTCCGCCGTTCGCGCTGATCAGCGATCCGGTTTCCCGGTCGGCCCGCAGAAACATACTGCGGAACTTGATCATGCGGAACGGTTTGCCGTCCATCCCGATCCGCTCGGACAGATAGAACACCGGGCCGGCACTGGTGCCCTTCACGGCACCGGCGAGAACCAGCAGCACGGGCGCGATCAGCACCAGAACCAGCGCGGCGAAGCAGATATCGAAGACGGTCTTACCGAACGAGAGAGCCCGATCGTATTGGGGCCGCTCGATATGCAGCATGGGCATACCCGCCAGCACCTGCCCCGCGACCCGGGTGCCGGAGATATCCATGACACCGGGCGCCACGATGAGCTCGGTACCGAACGCGTCGAGATCCCACGCGAGCCGCCGGATATCGCGGGGTCCGAGCCGATCGGTGGCCATCACGACCACGGTGTCCGCACCGGTGCGGCGTACCGCGCTGCGCACCGACCGGTCGTTGCCGACGATCGGTATCGCCCGCGCACCCACCTGCAGCACGGCCGGGGTCCCGATCTCACCGCCGGTGGGTGTACAGACACCGACGACGTGATAGCCGTTCAGATCCCGCTCGGAGAACGCGGTCGCGATGGCACCGGCCGAATCCGGGCCGCCGACGACGAGCACCGAGCGCCGGTAACGGCCGAGAGCGCGATGCCGGGCCGCGTGCCCACGCCACAGCGCCCGGGTGGTGACCAGGCCGAGCAGGCCCAGCGGTAACGCGACCACCAGATGCGGATGGGCGATATCGATTCGCAGGATCAGCGAAGCGATGGCGATCGTCCCGAACAGTTGCAGGGTCGCCGACGCCAGCCGCCGGAACTCGTCGGTTCCGGCGCCGACGGTATGCGGCGATCGGGACCCGCTGCGACCCAGCAGTATCGACCATCCCAGCGCGATACCCAAGGTCAGCGCGGCGTCCCGGGGGTCGAGTTCCCATGAGCGGGGACTGGTCGCGGCGATGCTGGACAGTTGCGCGCAGAGGGCGGCCACGCTCACCACCGCCAGGTCGGTCCCCACCAGCCGGCGGACATAGCCGACGCGCCACGAGTCCCGGTCAGCGGGATTCGGCAGGGACAGGTCGACCGTGCCGCCGACCGCCCGGAGATCCAGAACCATGAAACAAACCCGCTCGAACTCGGAACCACCCGCGCCTCCACCGCTCGCATTCGACGGCGGATCGCACGTATTTTCAGTAAGTCCGGCCCGGAAGAGCACACAATATGTCTCATCCGAGCCGGTCTGTTGCAGAAGTATTGCCCTGTTTGCCCTCCCGCACAAGCGGTGGACGCCCACCGGGGCGATATCCGGCATCATCGAAGCAGGCGGGTCCGGGGGAATGACCGGATTGGGTTGGCCGCCATCGCTATACACAGTCCAATCGTTACGGGTTTGCTGAAGATATGCTCTAGGTCACCACAACGCAGAAACCTTCCGGCGATATGTCGCAACTACGCCGGATAGGTGCTAATTTTTCCGTCGATCGGCACAGAGAAGCTGCTTCTCGGGGCTGCGGGGCGCCGCCGATGACCGTGACCGTCCGAGTGGAGCCCGAGTGCATTGCCGATTGTGTGAGTCGACCCGACTGTCCAGCGTTGTGGACCTGGGTGCGACACCTCCTTGTGAGAGTTTCCTGTCCGAGGAACAGCTAAACCTTCCGGAAGTCACCTATCCGCTTCATCTCCGCGTCTGCGCGGACTGTCTGCTGCTGCAGATCCCGGCACTCATCACACCCGCGGACACCTTCACCGAATACGCCTACTTCTCGTCGTATTCGGCGAGCTGGGTGGCGCACGCCCGGGAGTTCGTGGCGGCGGCGCGGGCACGACTGGGACTGGACGCGGATTCGTTCGTGGTGGAGGTCGCCAGCAACGACGGCTATCTGCTGAAGCCGGTGGTCGCGGCGGGTATCCCCTGTCTCGGTATCGAACCCTCGGAGAATGTCGGAGCGGCGGCGCGAGCCGCGGGTGTGCCGACGCTGACCGAGTTCCTGGACGAGGACACGGCCCGGCGGGTACGTGCCGAGTACGGGCCCGCGGACCTGGTGGTCGCGAACAATGTCTACGCCCACGTGCCCGATCTGCGCGGCTTCACCCGGGCGCTGCGCACACTGGTCGCCGACGACGGGTGGCTCTCGATCGAGGTGCACCACGCGCTGAACCTGGTACGCCACGGCCAGTTCGACACGATCTACCACGAACATTTCCAGTACTACACACTCGCCTCGGCCCGGCGGGCGCTGGCCACGGGCGGTCTGGCGGTGGCGGATGTGGAGTTGCTCGGCACCCACGGCGGATCGCTGCGGATCTGGGCCCGCCCGGCCGAGGTGGTGACCGAACCGTCCGGCCGGGTCGACGAGGTGACGGCCCTCGAGGCGGCGGCCGGGCTGCACGATGTGGCCGGTTACGGGCCGCTACGTGACCGCGCCGAAACCGTGCGCCGGGAACTGCTGCGTTTCCTGCTGGACCGCAAGGATGCCGGGGCGACCGTGGTGGGATACGGTGCGCCGGGTAAGGGCAACACTCTGCTCAACTACTGCGGAATCCGTCCCGACCTGCTCGAGTACACCGTGGACCGCAACCCGTACAAGCACGGCCGCTATACGCCCGGCACCCGGATTCCGATCCACGCACCGGATCGTATCGAGGCCGACCGCCCCGATTTCGTCCTCGTCCTGCCGTGGAATCTGGAAACCGAACTGACCGCGCAGCTGGCACCGGTCGCCGAGTGGGGCGGACGTCTGGTGTTCCCGCTACCCGATATGCGCGTGGTCGATCCGGCCGCGGTGGGGGCCGGTGCGCGATGAAGGTCGTATTGTTCTGCGGCGGTTACGGCATGCGCATGCGCAGCGGAGACACCGACGGGGCGCCCAAGCCGATGCAGATGGTGGGCCCGCGGCCGCTGATCTGGCATGTGATGCGCTACTACGCGCATTTCGGGCATACCGAATTCATCCTCTGCCTCGGCTACGGCGCCCATCACATCAAGAATTTCTTCCTCACCTATCAGGAGACGATGTCCAACGACTTCGTCATCCGCGACGGCCGGGTCGAACTGCTGCACTCCGATATCGCCGATTGGACGATCACCTTCGTCGATACCGGGCTGGAATCGGCCATCGGGGAACGGTTGCGCCGGGTGCGCCCGCACCTCGGCGGCGACGAGATGTTCCTGGCCAACTATTCCGATGTGCTCACCGACGCTCCACTGGACACGATGATCGACCGGTTCACCGCTTCCGGCGCGGCCGCGTCGATGATGATCGTGCCGCCGCAATCGTCGTTCCATTGCGTGGATGTCCTGCCGAGCGGGGAGATCAAACAGATCACCCCGGTCGCCGAGCTCGCGATCTGGGAGAACGGCGGATATTTCGTACTCACCCAGCATATCTTCGACCACCTGCCGGAGGGCGGGGATCTGGTCGAGGACGCCTGCGGGGCGCTGGCCGCGCAGGGCCGGCTCTTCGGCTACCGGCACGACGGATTCTGGAAACCGGCCGATACGTTCAAGGAGCGCGCCGAACTCGATGCCGGATACCACCGCGGCGACCGCCCGTGGATGGTGTGGGAGGGCGCGGCCCGGTGATCACGCTGTCCCCCACCGGCCTCACCGAGATCGCACTGCTCGGAGCGCATTGTGACGATATCGCCATCGGTATGGGCGCCACGCTGCTGACGCTCACTCGCGCGCACCCGGGCCTGCGGGTGCGGGCGCTGGTGCTCTCCGGCGGCGGCACCGCGCGCGAGGCCGAGGAATACAAGGCGCTCGGCGCGTTCTGCGCGGGCGCGGATCTCGAACTCACGGTGCTGGACGTACCGGACGGCCGGGCCCCGGCGCATTGGGACCGCGTGAAATCCGAACTCGCCCGCTTCCGGGGCGAGACCGAACCCCAGGTCGTCTTCGCGCCGCAGGGCGCCGACGCCCATCAGGACCACCGGGTGCTGGCGCGTCTGGTACCCACCGAGTTCCGGGATCACCTGGTGCTCGGCTACGAAATCCTCAAATGGGAGACCGACACTCCCCGGCCGGTGATCCTGCATCCGGTTCCGGCGCGGACGGTGCGGGAGAAGGCGCGGCTGCTGGCCGAATGCTATCCCTCGCAGGCCGCGCGCGACTGGTTCGACGCGGACGCGTTCCTGGGACTGGCGCGTGTTCGGGGCGTGCAGTGCCACAGCGCCTACGCCGAGGGATTCGAACTGGTCAAGGCCGTTCTCGATTTCGGAGGTTCGTAACGATGCGTGTTCTGGTCACCGGTCACCAGGGCTACCTGGGCACTGTGATGGTGCCGGTGCTCGTGGCGCGCGGCCATACCGTGCACGGTCTCGATACCGGCTGGTTCGCCGACTGTGTCCTGGGCCCGGCGCCGCACGATCCGCCGGCGACGGCCACCGACCTGCGTGATATCACCGTCGGGCAGCTGAGCGGGTTCGACGCCGTCGTCCATCTGGCGGCGCTGTCCAACGATCCGCTGGGCGCCATGGATCCCGCGATCACCCACGAGATCAACCACCATGCGTCGGTGCGGCTGGCCCGGCTCGCGAAAGAGGCGGGAGTCCGGCGCTTCCTGTACGCCTCGACCTGTTCGGTGTACGGCGCGGCCGGCGAGGATCTGGTCGGTGAGAGCGCTCCGCTGCGGCCACTCACTCCGTACGCCGTGAGCAAGGTCCGGGTCGAGGACGATCTGGCGGATCTGGCGGACGCGGATTTCGCGCCGGTATTCCTGCGCAACGCGACCGCCTTCGGGTTCTCGCCGCGGCTGCGCGCCGATATCGTGCTGAACAATCTGGCCGGGCACGCCGTACTCGACGGGGTGGTGAAGGTGCTCTCCGACGGCACGCCGTGGCGGCCGCTGGTGCACGCGGCGGATATCGCCGAGGCCTTCGCGATATGCCTGGAGGCGCCGGTCCCCGCGATCCACTGCCGGGCCTACAACATCGGGACCGAGGCCAACAACCGGACCGTCGCCGAGATCGCGGGGGCGGTGGCGGACGCGGTACCGGGTTCGCGGGTGGTGATCACCGGCGAGTCCGGCGCCGATCCGCGTTCCTACCGGGTCGATTTCGGCGCGGCTCGGCGTGAACTGGGTTTCGAGGCGCGCTGGACGATCGCCGAGGGCGCGGCGCAACTGGTTCGGGAGTACACCGCGCACGGGTTGACGGCCGGCGGATTCTCGCAGCGTTTCGTCCGGCTGGCGCGGCTGCGGCACCTGGGTGAATCGGGCGCGGTGGACGAGACGCTGCGGCGGGTCAGGATCGGTGCCTGAGGTGGGGCGATTCCAGCAGTTCCCGCCAGCTGCCCGCGGCGCGGTCGCGCGGCGAGACCCTGGTGACCTCCTGCGGCCACACCAGCGCGAGATCGGGATCGTCGTAGGCGACGGCGAGATCCTCGGCGGGGTCGTGCGGGCGGTCGATCCGGTAGCAGATATCGGCGGTATCGGTGAGCGCCTGGAAACCGTGCAGGAAGCCCGCGGGCACGTACAGATGCCGGAAATCGGTGTCGTCCAGCAGGAACGCCTGGTGGCGGCCGAAGGTGGCCGAGTCCGGGCGGATATCGACGAGGACATCGTGAACGGCGCCGTGCGCGCAACGCACCAGTTTGGCCTCGCCGCGCCCGCCGCGGCCGTGCATCCCGCGGATCACGCCCCGCGCCGAGCGGGACTGCGAATCCTGGACGAACGCCGCCGAGGCACCGGCACCGAGCCGGCCGTCGAAGATCCGCGCGTCGAAGGTGCGGGTGAACAGGCCGCGATCGTCGCGGAAGGGTTCGGGCACCAGGAGCAGCACATCGGCCAGTTCCGTCTCGTCGATTCGCACCCGGAGATGGTGCCATGACCGGTATCCGGCTCGCGGAGTCCGCCGCGGCGCGAACCGTGATCCTGGACTCGCGGCGTTCCGGCGCGGTCGCGGATCCGCCGGGCTGCCGGGCCTGCGGTCACCAGGTCGCCGAGACCGTACTCGACCTCGGCCCGATGCCGGCCGCGGATCATTTCCCGTCGGCCGCCACCCTGCCGCGACCCGCCGAGGCGGCCCATCCGCTGTCGATGGCGATCTGCCGCGGATGTGGACTGGCACAGCTGGTCCGAGACGATACGGTCACCGCCGAGCCGCGCGCAGTGGAGCCACGGGCCCTGCGGGAACAGGCCGCCGACGCGGTACGAAGGGTCGCGTCGGCGGGTCTGTTACGCGGCGCGACCATCCGCGAATTCGCCAGCCCACACGGCGGGAGCTGGCTGGAGCTGCTGGCGGAGCGCGGTTTCACTCCGGTCGCCGGTCCGGCGGATATCGTGCTGGATTCCTTCGGTCTCATGCACGAACGCGACCAGGCCGCCGGGATCGCCGGCCGTGCCGCGGCCACCGCCCCCGGTGGCGTGCTGCTGCTGCAGTACCACCCGCTGCACACCATCGCGGCGACCGGACAGTGGAACGCCCTGCGGCACGGCCACTTCGCCTACTACTCCCTGCGGGTGTTGCGCGAAATGCTCGCCGGGGCCGGTATGTCGGTACTGACCGCGTGGGAGTTCGACCTGTACGGCGGGACCGTGCTGATCGCCGCCGTGCACGGCGGCGCCGAACCCGACGACGCGGTGCGCCGTGTCCTGCGGCGGGAGGCGCCGGCCCACGACGCCGAGGCACTACGGACCCTGCAGGACGCGGCGGACCGGCATGCCCGGCAGCTGCGGGCGACCCTGGAGACGGCAGCGGCATGCGGCGCCCGGGTCTACGCGTACGGGGCCGCGTCCCGGGCGGTTGCGCTGCTGTGCCGGGCCGGGATCGGGCGCGATCTGCTGGCCGCGGTCGCGGACGCGGCGCCGGCCAAACGGGGACGCCGGATGCCGGGAACGGATATCCCGATCATCTCGCCCACGGAACTGCTCGCCGCCCGCCCGGATCAGGTGCTGCTCACCGTGCCCGATCTGTTGCCCGAGGTCAGCGAGCGTTTCCCCGAACTCGCCGGACGCTGGCTGGTCGACGACCCCGGCTCACCTGCGCGGGGGCGGCCCATCCCGTAGCGCGCCGATACCGGCCGGGCGGGATCCCGCCCGGCGCCCCCGGACAGCACCCGGCTCGCGCGGTGCCGTCGCGATACCCATTTCCCTGTTGTTCCCACGAAAGGATCAGTGTGGCCGGCGTCTCGGTCTGTGTCCCCGCCTACCAGGCCGGGCGGACGCTCGAGGAGACCCTGCGTTCGATTCTGAGCCAGGACACCGAGTTCGAACTGCTGGTGCTCGACAATGCCAGTACCGACGCGACCGGGGCGATCGCAGCGTCCTTCGGCGACCCGCGACTGCGGGTGGAGCGCAACGATACTGTCCTGCCCATCGGGGAGAACTGGAATCGTGCGATCGCGTTGTCCACCGGTGATCTGGTGAAAGTGGTGTGCGCCGACGATATTCTGCTGCCGGGTTCGCTGGCGGCCCAGGTCGAGGTGATGGCCGATCCGGCGTTCGCGATCAGTTCCAGCCGGTTCCAGGTGATCGACGAGCAGGGCGCGCTGCTGGAAACCGATCTGGGGCTGCCCGGACTCGACGGCGTACGGACCGCGCGGGCCCTGGCCCGCACCATCGTCCGGCGCGGACCCGCCGATTTCGGGCCGACCGCCGCGGCGATGTTCCGGCGGGAGCATTTCGACCGGGTGGGCGGTTTGCGCGGGGATCTGGTGTTCCCGATGGACGTCGACCTGTTCGCGCGCGTGGGTCAGTTCGGGCTCTTCTTCGGATTGCCCGAGGTCGCGGCCGCCTGGCGGGCCTCCAGTTTCAACCTGTGCGCGCGGACCTCCACGATCAGCAAGCTGAGCGAAACCCTGCGGTTCCATCACCGGCTGGCCCGCGACTGTCCCCGGCTGCTGTCGCCGTGGGACGTGACGATCGGGGATCTGCGGCTGGCGCGTACCGCGCTGGAGCGGTTGCGGGTGCGTGCCGGGCGCGAGCTCCGGTCACGGTTCGGGTCCGGCCTATGACCGCGGTCGCGCCACGAGTGCATATGACGGGGTCGGAATGGTCCGGTTCCGCGCCGGGCGGGCTGAACCGCTATTTCACCGACCTCTTCGGCGCGCTCACCGGCCGTCCCGAGATCTCGGTCTCGGCCGCGGCGTTCGGCACCGCGCCGCCGGGCGGAATGTCGTGGGGTCCGGTGGGCGGTTCCACCTGGCGCCGCGCGCGTACCGCGTTCCGGGGCGAGCCGGCCGGGGCGGTGACCGTGCTCGACCGGCATTTCACGCTGTACGGCCCGCCCGCACAACCCTCGCGCGGGCGGCGGCTGGTGATCCACTTCCACGGACCGTGGGCGGCCGAGAGCCGGCTGGCCGGTGGCGGCACGACCGCGGCGCGGGTGAAGTTCACGCTGGAGCGGCTGCGAGCCCGGCCCGCCGACCGGTTCGTGGTGTTGTCGGGCCATTTCCGGGATCTGCTGATCAACGACTACCGGGTGCCGCCGGAGCGGGTGGCCGTGATCGCCCCGGGGGTGGATCTGCACCGATTCCGATCCGCTACCGGGCCCTCCGGTACCGCGCCGGTCGTGCTGTGCGTCCGGCGGCTCGAGCACCGTATGGGTATCGATGTGCTGCTGGGTGCCTGGCCGGAGGTCCGGGCCGCCCATCCGGACGCGCGACTGGTGCTGGTCGGCACCGGAACCGCCGAGAAGGCGCTGCGCGCGCAGGCCGCGCCGCTCGGTGACGGTGTCGTATTCACCGGCGCGATCACCGATTCCGCGCTGGCCGGCTGGTACGCGCGGGCGGCCGTCACGGTGGTTCCGTCGACGGCGCTCGAGGGCTTCGGGCTCATCGCGCTGGAATCACTGGCGGCCGGACGAGCGCCCGTGGTCACCGATTGCGGCGGTCTGCCCGATTCGGTGCGCGGCCTCGACCCGTCACTGATCGTCACCGCCGGAGACGCCGACGCCCTGGCGGCCCGCCTGACCGCGGCGCTCGGCGGCGCGGTCCCCACCGCCGCCGCGTGCCGCGACCATGCCGAAACCTTCTCCTGGGCCGCGGCGGCCGACCGCCATATCGCGCTGTACCGGGAGCTGACCGCATGATCCGCGCCGTATTCCTCTGCCATACCGCCGCCCCCTCCGGCGCCGAACTGGCCGTGCTGAGGCTGGTGACCGCGTTACGGTCGGCGGCGGTGGATGCCTCGGTCCTGCTCACCGCCGACGGTGCCCTGGTCGAGCTGCTGCGTGCCCGCGATATCCCCGTCACCGTGCACCGCACCGGGTTCGACAGCCGTTCGCTGACCATCGCCGGGTCCGGGCCGGGGCGGCTGGCCACCGGGGCCCTGGAACTGGTGCGGCTGGGCGCCGAGGTCGGCGTGGCCCTGCGGGCCGGGCAGGCCGATGTGGTGGTCGCGCAGAGCACGAAGACACTGCTGGTGGGCGCGGTGGCGGCGCGGCGCGCGCGTATCCCGCTGATCTGGCAGGTGCACGACCGGATCGGCGCCGACTATTTCGGCGTCGCGCTCGCCTGGTCGCTGCGGCTGCTGGGCTGGACCGTCGCGCGCGCGATCATCGCGAACAGCCGGGCGACACTGCGCACCCTGTACACCCGGGGGCGGGTGGCGACGGTCGCCTACCCGGGTCTCGAGGACATCGGGCCGGTGACTCGGCCCCCGCAGCGCGAGCCCGGCGATGTACGCATCGTGATGGCAGGGCGGCTGACCCGATGGAAGGGCCACGAGGTGCTGTTCCGGGCGCTCGCGCTGCTGCGGCAGCGGCCGGCCGCGGTCGTCGTGGTGGGCGGGACCCATTTCGGCGAAGAGGATTACCGGTCGGAGCTGGAGGACCGGGCACGGCGGCTGGGCACGCCGATCGAATTCACCGGGCACACCGACGATCCCACCCCGTATTTCGCCGATGCCGATATCGCGGTGCACTGTTCGGTCCTCGCGGAACCGTTCGGCCAGGTCGTAGTGGAGGCCATGCGCGCGGGATGCGCGGTAGTGGCCGCGGGCGCCGGCGGGCCCACCGAGATCGTGCACCCGGATGTGGACGGGCTGCTCACCGCCCCGGGCGACCCGGTCGAGCTGGCGGCCGCCCTGGACCGGCTCATCGCCGATCCCGCGCTGCGTACCCGGCTGGGAGCGGCGGCGCGGGAACGGGCGGCCGAGTTCGGGATCGCGGCGACCGCAGCCGGTGTCGCCGCCGTCCTCGACCGGGTGACCCCGGGGCGGGCGGTACCGGCGCGATGAGCACGGCCACCGACAACACCATCCCGATCCGGATCGTGCATCGGCACTATCCGGTATCGCTGGACGGTCTGCGGACCCCCGACTACGACCTGCCCACCGAGATCATCCCGGCGTTCGCGGACTGGCCGACGGAGAAGCTGCCGCTGGTCACCGCGCTCCCCGACGGGGCGGATGAGCCGCGCACCCGGGCGGCCCGGATTCGCGAATTCGCGATCCTGCTCCGCGATATCGCCTACGTCAGTTTCGGCAAATACGGGCAGTACCTGGTCACGGTGGCGACACTGCCGCTGATCGCGCGGTTGCTGGGCGCCTCCGGGATGGGCCTGCTGGCCGTCGGCATGTCGGCCTATTTCCTCGGCTCGCTGGTGGTGGATCTGGGCATCACGTCCTATCTCGCGGCCCGGGTGCAGGAGTCGGGCACCGATCGCGGGGTGGTCAACCACACCCGCGGCACCTATCTCGCGATCCGGGGCGGGATCCTG
>NZ_JBSFRU010000173.1:0-13099 GCF_053589395.1 Nocardia sp. NPDC003345 | reverse complement strand
CTTCCGATCACTGGCGGCTGCGCCGCTTCGCTTCGAGCGCTGCCAGCAGACGCGGGCCGAACCCTTTGGGGGCCTCGCTGGACTCGGCGCCGGGAGGGTGGCCGGGTTCTGGGGAGTGGCGGATCCGGATGTGGGGTGGGTGGGCGGTTTTTGAGGGGTGGGCGACTGAGGCGGAGACGGGGGTGGGCTGTGGTGCGAATTTGCGCCGAAGTTGGGGAAAAGGGGGGTGGGTTCCTTGATCATGTAAATACTCGAGGGTCGTGAACCTATGTATGGGCAACAGCCTCTGTACGAGCTCTGCCGTGAACCGGGGAACCTGGGTAGGTTTGCTGATCATCCAGTGCTCGGCGGTCGCGACCCACTCGGGGGCGCGAGCGCATCGTAGAGTGGCTTTCATACGCACCGACAAGCGAAGGGTCTGACTTGTCCGCAACACTCGCCAAGGGGCAGAACGGTCCACTGGCCACCAATGATGTGGTGATTTCGATTCAATTGGCCGCTCCGGCGGATCTGTCCGCACTATTGGTGACAGAGCAGGGCAAAGTCCGGTCCGACGCCGATTTCGTGTTCTACAACCAGCCGGCCGGTCCGGGGGTGAACCTGCGGCCGGGAGCGGCGGGGCAGCCGGCGTCGCTGGCGGTGGACCTGGGGTCTGTGCCGGCGGATATCGCGCAGGTACGGGCGGTCATCACGCTCGATGACCCCAATTCCAACTTCGGGCAGTCGGCGCCGCCGGTGGCGCAGGTTGCGGATCAGTCGGGCGCGCCGCTCTACGAGTACCGGATCGAGGGGCTCGCATCGGAATCGATCGTGATCGCGCTGGAGTTGTACCGGCGGCAGGGCGCCTGGAAGGTACGTGCGGTCGGGCAGGGTTACGCCGGCGGGTTCGCGGCGCTGGTCACCGATCACGGGGTGACCGTCGACGATTCGTCCGCCGAAACCCAGCAGGCCGCGTCCGCCCCGCCGCCTCCGCCGGTCCAGCAGACCGCGCCGGTTCCGCCGCCTCCGCCGGCGTCGTACCAGCAGCAGCAACCGCCGCCTCCGCCGCAGCAGCAGCCGACGGCGCCGTATCCGCCGCAGGGCGGGGGATATCCGCCGCCGCCCGGTCCGGGATATCAGCAGCCGGGGCAGCAGCCGCCCCCACCGCCGCAGCAGCCGCCCAACGAGATCAGTCTGAGCAAGACCGGCCCGGTGAGTCTGCAGAAGGGGCAGCGAGTCAGTCTCCGTAAGGAGGACGGCGCGGCGCTGACCTTCGTGAAGATGGGGCTCGGCTGGGATCCGGTACAGCAACGCGGCATGTTCGGCAGCCGTACCGTCGATATCGATCTGGACGCGTCGGTGGTGATGTTCGCCGATATGAATCCGATCGACGTCGCCTACTACGGGCAGCTGACCTCCAAGGACGGCTCGATCCGCCATCAGGGCGACAACCTCACCGGTGAGGGCGCCGGTGACGACGAGGTGATCCTGGTCGATCTCACCCGTATCCCGGCCCATGTGAACAACCTGATCTTCATCGTCACCTCGTACAAGGGGCATACCTTCGGCCAGGTGCAGAACGCGTTCTGCCGGTTGATCGACGGCGCGAACAACGGTGAACTGGCCCGCTACTCGCTCACCGGCGGCACCCCGACCACCGCGATGGCGATGGCGATGCTGTTCCGGGCCGGGCCGGATTGGAAGATGCAGGCGATCGGTGAGGGCTTCAACGCCAAACATCCGGGCGAGGCGATTCCGCAGCTGGGCCGGTTCCTGAGCGTATGAACGGATTCGGGGGCGGGGAGATGAAGCAGTTGCAGTCCGGGCAGAACATCCCGCTCGCGGGCGGGGTGGCCCGGTTCGAGGTGACCGCCGCCGTGCCGCTGGGTGTTTCGGCGCTGGTGGTGGCGGCGGACCTGCGGGTGGGTTCGCCCGACGATGTCCTGCTGGCCGAACGGCCGGCGGGGCCGGGCGTGCGGGTCGAACCGGCCGCCGCCGCGGTGGTCGTCACGCTCGACCAGGTACGCGCGGACGCGCAGGCCGTGCTGCTGATCGCGTCGGCGCCCAGCGGTACGGGGGTGCTCACCGCGAACCTGTCGGAGAACGATGTTCCGGCCGCCCAGTTCGTGATCGCACCGCGGGCCGGGGAATCGGCGCTGATCTGTCTCGAACTGTACCGGCGGGGCAGCGGATGGAAGTTGCGCGCGGTCGGCCAGGGCTACGCCGGCGGGCTCGCGGAACTGCTGCGGGCGCACGGCGCCGCGGAACACGCGCCGCGCGGGGCGGCCGGGCCGATCGGAGCTGCTCCGGTCGCGGCGGGTGCGACCACCGTGGTCGACGCCACCGTGGCGGCGGCCCCGGGACCGTCCGCCCTCCCGGGGCAGCCCGAACTGCCGCCCATCGAGGTCGGCCACGGGCTCGAACGGCTGTGGATGATCTTCGAGGACGCCGCGCGTTCGGCGGCCGCGCTCGAATCGGCGCGCGGTTACGCGACCGAACGGCTCGATCAGGAACTCTCGGCGGCGGTATCCGATCCGGCCACCCGCAACACTCCGGCCGCCGATACCGCCCGGGCCGCCGCCCAGCGCCGGTACGACGAGCTCACCGCTACCGCCGAGGCCGGGCATCAGCGCGACAGCCTGCAGTTGCAGCGGGAACTCGCCGAGGCGGAATCGGTGCTGCCCGCGTCGCTGGCCTCCTGGCACTCGCCGGCGTGGGACCGCCCGCCGACCCCGTCCGACGGCATCCGGCTGGGTGAGCTGTACGCGCTCGACCGGGGCGGGCTACGCGTGCCCTACTGCGTCCCCGTCCCGCTGAACCGGCCGCTGTGGGTCGACACCGAATCGACGGCGGCGGTGGCGCCGGTGATCGGGGCACTGCTGGCCCGATTGTTGCGTGCCGCTCCCGGCCGGCGTGCGGTCGTCGATATCGTCGATCTCACCGGCGGTTTCGCGGGCCTGCTGCCGCGACTGGCACCGGTGCTGGCCGAACCGCCGATCACCGATCACTCCGATATCTCGGCGCGGTTGCAGAAACTGGTCGACGCGGCCGAACTCGCCGAAATGGCCTACAACTCGGGACAGGGCGTTCCACCCGCCGAGCACCGCATCCTGGTGGCCGCGGATTTCCCGCACGGTTACCAGGCCGCGGACGCCCAGCGACTGGTGGCGCTGCTGGCCCGCGGCGAACTGATCGGCTTGTCCACGGTGATCGTCGGCGCGAACGAATCCGAATCCGCCGACGGCGCGGTCGCGGCGCTGTCCCGGTCCTGCCGGCATCTGCCCACCGTCAGCGGAACTCCGCTGTTCGATCCGTGGACCGGAAACGCATGGCAGCTGGATCTGGATCTGCTCCCGCAGGAACCGGAACAGCAGGCACGGATTCTGCGGTCGGTATAGCCGCATCGCGAAACGCGGTGGGTCCGGCCGGTTCGCGGGTCGCGGGCCGGCCGGCCTCGGCTCCGGAGTCACGGGAGCCCGCCCGCGCGGTCGCGGTGGCCCGGGTCCAATGGGTGTCCAGGGAGATCCGGGGTCGCAGGATCTCCGGAAGCCACGGCAGCAGCGGATCCGGAGCGCGGTCCACCACCCCGCCCACCGGGTCGTCGAGGTAGTCGCGCCGCACCAGATCTTCGTCGGGGCGATAGATCTGCCGGATGATCAGCCCGCAGAGAGTGAGGACGGCCAGGTCCCGCAGCAGCACGGTGCCGGTGAACCACTGCTCCGGCAGGCCTTTGCGGTCGATGCCGAGGTAGTAGAACATGCGCGGTACCCACACCAGCGCGTCGATCGTCATCCAGGCCAGTAGCACCCGCCGGTGCGGCAGCGCCAGCACCGCGATCGGCACCAGCCACAGCGAATACTGCGGGCTCCACACCTTGTTGGTGAGCAGGAAGGCCGCGATCACCAGGAAACACAGCTGTGCCAGCCGCGGCCGCCGGGGTGCGGTGAGCCCGATATAGGCGATGCCCAGGCAGGCCGCCGCGAACAGCAGCAGCGAGACCAGGTTGAGAACGGTGGGCGTCTCCCCGTGCCGCAGCGGTCCGTCGAACCCGGCCCAATCGGTGAACGACATCACCACGTTGTACAGCGAATCCGGGTCGGCATGGCGCGTGGTGTTGAGCCGGAAGAATTCCCGCCAGCCCTCCGGATACAGCGCGGCGATCGGCAGGTTCACCAGCCCCCAGGTACCGAACGCGCCCGCCGCGGTGAGCCCGGCCGCGCCGAGCGGGCGGGTGGCGAGCAGCCGGATGCGCATCGGTATCTCACCGAACCAGGTCGCCAGGGCGTCGCGGCTGTCGATATCGCGCAGCCGCACCGAGAGTTGCGCGCGCGGCGTTCGCTGCATCGGATCGGCGCGCAGGCACAGCACGAGGATCGGGCCGAGCAGGAGCAGCGGATACAGTTTCGCCGCGCCACCCAGCCCCAGCAGGACTCCCGCCAGCAGCGGCCGCCGGCGGGCCCAGGCGAGCAGCCCGAGCGCGGCGAACGCGGTGGCGAGGAAGTCGAAATTGGTGAACGCGTGCACGATCACCAGCGGTGAGCAGGCCACCAGGGCCGCGTCCCAGACCCGCCGCCCGGACAGCAGTGCGGTCGCCCAGATCGTTACCAGCCAGGCGACCGCCAGGCCCAGGGCCACCACATTGAAGTACAGAACCACCTGCAGCGCCCCGGGCAGCGGCCCGGCATCCCAGCTCTTCGCCACCAGCATGGAGACGTACTGGTAGAGCCCGGAAAGCACCGGGTATTCCATATGCCGGATCTCGGTATCACCGCCCGGCGTCTCCTCCACCCAGAACTTCTTGTACGGGAAGGCGCCCTCGTTGAGCCGCTCGGCGCCGTAGAGCGGCACGGTGTCCGAATAGCACATGGCCGTGTATTGGCGGCCGTCGTTCCAGTCGAGGGTGAGCCCGCCGCCGGCCACCTCGGTCTGCTGGATACAGCCGGCCTTGGCGAACCACCCCAATGCCAGGAAAACCACTGTGAAGGCCAGCAGCACCCGCATGGGGGTCCAGAAGCGGGCTCGCCCGATCAGCGCGTGATCGCCCACGGGGCCGCCGATAGCCGTGCACAGCTGCGCGGTCATCGAATCGTTGCGGCTGGGTTTGTCCCGGGCGTCGGCCGAACGCAGATCCAGGGCGAGCGGCGCGGGCGAATCGTAGCCGGTGGTGGCGGTCCGCCCGTTTCGGACGTTTCGGACCCCCTCGTCCGGCCCACCCGCCGGTCGCTGCTCGCTCACGGCACCCGAGGTTACCTGTTACCCGGGTCCGGGTTCGGACGGCGCCGGGTTGCGCCGTTCAGCGCGGCGCGGCCCGGAGGCGGGGGCTACCCGCCGTCGGGCCCGCCGCCGTCCCCGGAATCGGTGCCGCCGCCCGTACTCTCCTCGGTCCCGGCGCTCGGCGCCTGGGTGATCGTGGGCTGGGCGCCGGCCGTGGGCTGACCTGGCAGCGGACCCGCGCCGTTCCCCTGCGGCTGGCCGCCCGGGGGCTGTCCGCCCTGGGGTTGCGTCTGGCTACGCGGGTTCGGCTGGACGCCGGGCACCGGGATGGTGATACCGGGCAGAATCTCCACCTGGCTCGGCTGGATCACCACCGGCGGCTCGAACGTCGGCATCGTCGTCGAGGGCGCGGTGTACGGCGCGGTCCACTTCGGCACGCCCGCCTGACCCTTGATCGGGGCCGGTTTGGGGAACTTCTCGTTGGGCGTGCCCTCGAGCGCGCCGTCCATCGTGCCCTTCCAGATATCCGACGGCAGGCTGGAACCGTAGATCATCGCGCCGCCGAAATTACGCAGCGGCGAGTTGTCGGTGCTGCCGACCCAGACCGCGGTGGCCAGTGACGGCGTGTAGCCGACCATCCACGCGTCCTTGTTCTCGCCGGTATCGCCGAGCTGGGCGGTGCCGGTCTTCGCGGCCGACGGGCGGCCGCCGGCCAGCCCGTGGTTACGCGAATAGCCCGCGATCGGCTCCATGGCGGCGGTGACGTTGTCGGCGACCGCTTCGGAGACCCGGCGCTCACCGGCCGGATCGCCGCGGTCCAGCAGCACCTGGCCGTCGGCGGTGACGACCTTGGTCACGAAATGCGGTTTGTAGTAGGTGCCGGAGGCCGCCAGCGTCGCGTAGGCCGACGCCATATCCAGCGGCCGGGCCTGGTACTGGCCGAGGACGATACCGTTGTTCGGGCCCGCGCCGCCGGGTTCGGTCAGCGTCGCGCCGAGACCCGGCAGCTCTTCCGGAATGCCCAGCTTGTGACCCATATCGGCGATCTTCTGCGGGCCGTTCTGCATTTCGAGCTGCATCCGGTAGAAGCTGGTGTTCAGCGACCGCTTCAGCGCTTCGGCGATGGTGCAGACACCGCACTGCTCACCTTCGACGTTGGTGATCTCGATACCGTTGACCGTGATCGGTGAGCTGTCGTACATCTGCGAGAGCGGTACGCCGTTCTCCAGGTTCTGCGCGAGGCCGATCACCTTGAACGAGGAACCGGTTTGCAGTGCGGCGTTGGCGAAGTCGTAGCCGTAACCGTCCTCGCCGCCGTAGTAGGCCCGTACCGCACCCGATTTCGGGTCGATGGAGACCACGGCGGTGCGCAGTTTGTCCGGTTCGCCTTCCATATTGGTGCGGACGGAGTCGAGCGCGGATTGCTGTGCCTGGGCGTCGATGGTGGTGGTGATCTGCAGGCCGGCGGTATTCATCTGCTGTTCGCTGATCCCGGCCTCACCGAGTTCACGCAGCACCTGGGCCTTGATATGACCCTCGGGCCCGGTGGAATCGGTTTTCTGACCGGCCGCGCTGGACGGCTGCACCTGGGGATAGGTCATCCCGGCGCGCTGGGTGCGATCGAGATTACCGCCGGCGACCATACCGTCGAGCACATAGTTCCAGCGTGACTGCGCGCCTTCCGGATTGGACTCCGGATCCAGCAGCGACGGCAGCTGGATGGTCGCGGCCAGGACCGCGCCCTCCTCCGGGCTCAGCTCCTGCACCGGCTTTCCGAAATAGGCCTTGGAGGCGGCGTCGATACCGTAGGCGCCGCGGCCGAAGTAGATGGTGTTCAGGTAGGCGGTGAGGATCTCGTCCTTACTCCACTGCCGGGCCATCTTCGCCGAGATCACCAGCTCGTGGAGCTTACGGGTGAGGCTGCGCTCGTCGCCGACCAGCGCGTTCTTCACGTACTGCTGGGTGATGGTCGAACCACCGCCGGCGCTTTCACGGCCGAGGACGTTATCGCGCGCGGCGCGGGCGAAACCGGAAACCGAGAAGCCCGGGTTGCTGTAGAAGTCGCGGTCCTCGGCGGCGATCACGGCATTGCGCACATGCGGTGGGATCTGATCGATCGTCACATCGGTGCGGTTGCCCTGCGGCGGTACGACGCGGGTGATCTCCGTTTCCCCGTCGGCCGCGAGAATCGTTGCGACCTGGTTGGTTTTGAGGTCGCCGGGCTCGGGTACCGACACGGTGGAGTAGGCAATGAGGAACACCGTGCTGGGTACGACGATCGCGAGCGCGATCAGCACATAGGCGATCCGCCGCGCGATCTTCCACCGGTTCTTGCGTTTCGCGGCCGGCCCACGGCCGTCGGGACCGCCCGGTCCGCCCGGACGGCTGCCGGGGCGTCGCGGAGGAGGACCGCTGCCCGCCCCGGACCTGGTCGGACGACCGTCGGGGGCGGTGACCCGGCGTTCACCGGTGTTCGGTCCCGGACGCGGCCCGCCCGGGGCTATCCGTTCGCGCCTGGTCGGCTCCGCGGGTGCGCCGGGATTGGCCATCTTCGCGGTGCTCTGGTCCCCGCGCGGCGGGGCGGGTTCCCCCGGGCGCCCGCCCATCCGCTGGGTGGGCTGATTGGGCTGCGGTGGCCGTCCCTGGGGCGGTCGTCCCGGAGGCGGTCCGGGACGCTGCGGTGGCTGCTGGCCGCGGGGTACACCCGGCATCCCGCCGGAGGCGGGGCCGGGACGGCGGCCGTCGGGGCCGGGACGAGGACCCTGAACCGCCGGACGGGGGCCGCTCGGTGCCGGGCGCGGTCCGCCCGGACCGGGACGCGGGCCGCCCGCGGCCGGTCGCGGACCGGTGGGAGGTCCGGGCCGCGGACCCGGTCGTGGCGCACCGGGTCCCGGCGGGCGTCCGCCGGGACCCGGCCGCGGTCCGTTCGCGTTGGGCGCGGGGGGGCGGTTCGGGACACCCGGACGCTGCTGCGGCTCCCGGCCAGGAACCGGCCCGCGCTGAGTGCGACCACCGCGCGGGTCATCGCCGGGTGGGGGCTCGTAGGGCGAAGTCACTGACTAGGTCTCCAAAGCTCGTATCGGTCTGAAGGGCCCGCGCTCCGGCGCCCTGTTGGGCTCGGCACAGACACCATATTCGGGCCGGCCGGGGTTCATTCCGCGGCTGTGCGCCGGTTCACCCGGGAACCGGAACGCCGGCGCCCCGGAGGCTCGCCGAGCACATAGGACTGCACCAGGTGATTCCAGCTGCATGTCCGGCACACCTCGACGACGTGGACCGAGAATTCCTCTCTGGTCTCCGCCAGGCGTACCAGCTCTTCCGGGCTGCGCGCGGAACCCGCGACCGGCCCCAGGCCGTCGCCGTAGACCCAGGATACGAGGGTGAGTTGTTCCTTCCGGCAGATGGGGCATGTGACCTCGCTCCCCCGGCCGTGGAATTTGGCCGCACGCAGGAGGTAGGGATTGGCGTCACATACCTCGGCGACATCGACACGGCCCGCATAGACGTCAGCCAGCAGCGACTTGCGCCGGAGCGCATAGTCGACCACTTGCCGCTGAATTCGCACGCTCCCAGAGTAGCCGTGATGTTTTTGTGCCGCCCGGGGCTGCAGTGGATTCCCGGTGCCTGCACGGGCCCGGGGCTGTCGCGTGGGTCACCCGGCCGGCTTCCCCGTGGTCGGGTGAATCGGTGTCCACCGCTGATCCGTGTGGTCCGTGCGCATTACGATGCCGATCCGGTGGACCTTGGCGCATATGTGCCAAAAATAGTCGGTCACTCCGGAAGGCGGGACGGCGTCGGGCCGGTGAACGGCGCGGATCGAGCCCCCGAGCGTCGCACGCACGCCGTAATATTCGATGGTGTCCACAGCGCTACCCGGCCGGATGCGGGCCCGTGATCTCGACCGCGCGGAATTCGCGAGCACCCTCGACGCCGCTTACGCGGAGGGCCAGCTGGAGGCGGGCGAGTACCACGACCGCATCGCCGCCGCCCGGGCCGCCCGAACCCTGGGCGAACTCGCGGCGCTGACCGCGGATCTGCAGGCCGCGGGGGTTGTCCGTCCCCGGCCGGCCCCGCCCCCTCGGCCGGCGCGCGGTTATCCGCCGGACACCAGGGCGCGCGACACCGATCGCGAGGCGGCCGCGGAATTGCTGACCCGGGCCTTCGGCGAAGGACAGTTGACCGAGGCGGAATACCGGGCCCACACCGAACTGCTCGCCGATGCGACGACATTGGCCGACCTCGCCGATCTCACCGACGACCTGCAGGGTCCGCGGCATACGCCGGTCGCACCCCGGCCGGTGGGGGCGCGACCGTCCGGCCGGTACCTCGCGGTACTCGCCGTCGCCGCGGTCGCGGTGACTTTCGGCGCCTTCGCCCTGACCAGCCGCGACACGGACCCCGCGGCGGCGCGAACCCCCGTGGCCGCGGAGCCCGAGGTCGCCTCGCCGGCGCCACCGGAACCGCGGCCGGTCACCCCCGAGGTCATCGCGACCCCCGATCTCCTGACGGGGCCGGGTCTGGCCCAATTTCTCGCAGACTACCGGGCCGAATTCGGTGACACCCTCACCGACGACATCAGTTTGTTCCCCGAGCACGCGTCCGTGCAGCGGTCGGTGCCCGGGCAACCCAACCGGCTGGCCCACTACACCTATCGCTGGGGTTTCCGGCAGGACCGCGATATCACCACCCGCAAACTCGATACGCCGGTCATCGATCTGGCGACGGTGGACCTCGCCGCGGTGGCCGCCGTCGCGGCCGACGCCGGTGCCCTGATGAAGGTGCCCGACGGCAAGGTGTCCATGATCCAGTTCAAGCACCACCCCCTGTCCGCCGGTGCGGATCGGCCGGTGGTGGCCGTCTACGCCGACAATTCCTTCGATGAATCCGGTCATCTGCTGCTCGACCTCTCCGGTGCGGTGCTGCGGGTATGGCCCTTCGAGGGGTAGGAATCGGCGATGGCGAGATCGGAACAGGTCAGAGCACGCGACACCGATCGCGTCCAGATATGCGCGCTGCTGGATGCCGCGCTGGCCGACGGGCAGTTGAAAACCGCGGAGCACACCGCGCGAACCAGATCGGCCATGCGGGCCAAATTCGCGAGCGATCTGGACGCGCTCGTTCGCGACCTGCAGATACCCGGTGAGCTAGCGGGTGCCGCGGTGCTCCGTCGTGGTCGCGCCGCCCGGCCGTGGTGGCTCCCGGTCGCGGTACTGGCCGCCGCGGCGGTACTCGGGGCGGTGGCGGGACTGGCCCGCCCGGACGGCGGCGCGGCGACCACCGGCATCCTCGGCGGCGCCGGCGGCGACTCCGAATCGCTGCCGAGCCCGGTCACCGGTGCCGGGCTGGCGCGGTTCATCGACAGTTATCAGCGGGAGTTCGGCGACACCGTCGCCGACAAGGTCGACCTCTACCCGGACCGTGTCGTGTTCCAGCGGCTGGACCAGGGGTCGGCCGAGGTCTACGAGTTCGACGAGGACGGCTTCCACCTCAGTGACTCGAGCGTTTCGAGTTACTCCGAAGGCCGCCCGATCGAGCTGGCCGGTCTCGACGTGGCCGCGGTGGCGGCCGTGCTCGCGGGCGCCCCGGCCACGGTGGGCTTGGCGAACGGCGCCGTCGACGAGGTCGAGATCGGTTACGAGCTCATCGCACCCGAGGATGCCGGGCCCGTGGTGGATATCCGGGTCGAAGACGGCTCCGGTGCCCGCGGAACGGTCAAGGTTTCGATGGCGGGCCGGTCGATGGAAGTAGATCCGGCGCCCTGACCAGGTAGTTCGTACGATATCCGCGCCCGTCCGGGCCGTGGAGCGATCCCGCGCGTCTGTGTTGTGTATCGCGCTGAACTATGCGCGGTTATATCGGTGCGATATAGTTGGCAGTCGCATCCATTGGTTAGTTCTGTACGGAAGTCAGGGGGTGAAGCCCGGTGCTCGAACTGGCAATCCTCGGGCTGCTCCTGGAAGCGCCCATGCACGGCTACGAGCTGAAGAAGCGGCTCACCGGTCTGCTCGGGGCGTTTCGGGCTTTTTCCTACGGATCGCTGTATCCGACCCTGAAACGAATGCAGGCGGACGGGCTGATCGCGGAGGAAGTTCCCGAGGGAATGGCGACCACCCGCCGTGCCCGCCGGGTCTACCAGCTGACCCCGGAAGGCCGGGAGCGCTTCAAAGAGCTCCTCGCCGACACCGGGCCGGCGAACTACACCGATGACGGCTTCGGCGTACACCTGGCCTTCTTCAGCCGCACCCCCGCGGAAGCGCGGATGCGGATCCTGGAGGGCAGGCGACGCCAGGTCGAGGAGCGCCGAGAGGGGCTGCGGGAAGCGATCAAGAAGGCGAGCGGCTCGCTGGATCGCTACACCCGCCAACTCCATCAACTCGGACTCGAATCAAGCGAGCGCGAAGTGCGCTGGCTCAACGAGTTGATTGCGGCGGAGCAATCGACGAAGGCGGCACCACAGAAAGAAGGAAATACCGGCCATGAGTAGTGGAGACTCCAGCAAGTCCAGTGTTCGCGTCGCCATCGTAGGTGTGGGCAACTGCGCCTCCTCGCTGGTCCAAGGCGTGCAGTACTACCGGGACGCCGACGATTCCACGACGGTGCCCGGACTGATGCATGTGCGTTTCGGTGAATACCACGTGCGTGACGTGAAGTTCGTGGCCGCCTTCGATGTGGACGCCAAGAAGGTCGGCTTCGACCTGTCCGAGGCGATCTTCGCCAGCGAGAACAACACCATCAAGATCTCCGACGTAGCGCCGCTGGGCGTCACCGTGCAGCGCGGCCCCACCCTCGACGGCATCGGCAAGTACTACGCCGAAACCATCGAACTCGCCGAGGCCGAACCGGTCGACGTCGTCAAAGCGCTGAAGGACGCCGAGGTCGACGTCCTCGTGTCCTACCTGCCGGTCGGATCCGAGGAAGCCGACAAGTTCTACGCCCAGTGCGCGATCGACGCCGGAGTGGCGTTCGTCAACGCACTGCCGGTCTTCATCGCCTCGGATCCGGAATGGGCCGAGAAGTTCCGCGCCGCGGGCGTCCCGATCGTCGGCGACGACATCAAGAGCCAGGTCGGCGCCACCATCACCCACCGTGTGATGGCGAAGCTGTTCGAAGATCGCGGCGTCCAGCTCGACCGCACCATGCAGCTGAACGTCGGCGGCAACATGGACTTCAAGAACATGCTCGAGCGGGAACGCCTGGAGTCCAAGAAGATCTCCAAGACCCAGGCGGTCACCAGCAACCTGCAGAAGGAAATGGGCGCCAACGATGTGCACATCGGCCCCTCCGACCACGTGGGCTGGCTCGACGACCGCAAATGGGCCTACGTCCGCCTCGAAGGCCGCGCCTTCGGCGACGTCCCGCTGAACCTGGAGTACAAGCTCGAGGTGTGGGATTCGCCGAACTCGGCGGGCATCATCATCGACGCGGTTCGCGCGGCGAAGATCGCCAAGGACCGCGGGATCGGCGGGCCGGTCATCCCGGCGTCGGCGTACCTGATGAAGTCCCCGCCGAAGCAGCTGCCGGACGACGTCGCCCGGACTCAGCTGGAAGCCTTCATCATCGACGCGTAATGCGTGCGGCGCCTCTGTGTGGCGTCGGTGGGTAAGGATTATTGCCCGTGCCCCCGGACCGGTTGCTGGTTCGGGGGTGCGGGTTTTTCGGTGGTTGGGGGATGTTGGTCGGGGGAGGTGGCTTGTGAGGTGGCGTTGTTCGTGAGAGTGGGGATGTGACCTGGGGTGGGAGGTGGACAGGTGGTCTTGCTCGGGAAGGTGGGAGGTGACCTTGCTCGGCAAGGTGAGAAGGTGTCCCCGCTCGTCAAGGTGCTGTGTTTATTGGCGCGCCTCCGGCGCGCGGGGTTCGGCCCCTGAAGCGTCTGCTGTCAGCGCTCGAGACTCGCGGCTGCGCCGCC
>NZ_JBSFRU010000172.1:0-13115 GCF_053589395.1 Nocardia sp. NPDC003345 | reverse complement strand
CGCTCGAAGCAAGGCGGCGCAGCCGCGAGTCTCGAGCGCTGACGGCAGACGCTCCGGGGGCCGAACCCCGCGCGCGCCAGCGCGCCATAAACCCAGTAGCCTGCGGGGGTGATCAATACTTCGGCGGATGAGGGGATTTACGGCGCCCCGGTGGAGATTCGGGTTGCGGCTTCGGTGTCACAGCTGCCGATCGTGCGCGGGCTCGCCGAAACTTTGGTCCTGCTCAGCGATTTCACCATGGACGAGATCGCCGATATCCGGCTGGCGGTCGACGAGGCCTGTTCCACCTTGATCGGGGTGGCGGCCGAGGGGACAACTCTGCGCTGTGTCTTCACCATCGGTGAGGCGGAGCTGCGGGTGCAGGTCGACGGTGTGGCCGCCCAGGAGGGTCTGCCGGACGCGCGGAGTTTCGGCTGGCATGTGCTGCGCACGTTGACCGATGCGGTGGACGCCCGGCAGGAGCCCTTCGACCAGCAGGTTTCCGGATATCCGACAACGGTGGAATTCCGTCGGGTCCGGGGGAAAGCGTGACCGACAGGGATAAGCCGCTCGAATCCGCCGAAGACGAGCAAGACCGCCGAGCTCGGACCACCGGATCGGGTGGCGCCGCGACCGACGCGCCCGCGGCCGGTGGATCCGGTGCCGAGGAGGCCGACGCCGAGAAGGACGAAACCGGCGACGACGTCGAGGACGAGACCGATCTGGCGGATCCGCCGCAGGTGAGCGGGTACGACGATGTCGCCGAGCTGTTCACCCGGCTGGCGGCGACCACGCCGGAATCGGCCGAGCAGGCCCGGCTGCGCAACGAGCTGATCGCGCGCTGTATTCCGCTGGCCGACCATATCGCCCGCAAGTTCAGCGGCCGTGGTGAGCCGTTCGATGATCTGACGCAGGTCGCGCGGGTGGGCCTGGTGCACGCGGTCGACCGGTTCGATATCTCCCGCGGTTCCAATTTCCTGTCGTTCGCGGTGCCCACCATCATGGGTGAGGTGCGCCGGTATTTCCGGGACAACACCTGGGCGATGCGGGTGCCGCGCCGGGTGAAGGAAACGCATCTGCGGATCGGGGCCGCGGTCGATTCGCTGTCGCAATCGCTGGGTCGTTCTCCGACGGCCAAGGAGATCGCCGCCGAGTTGGAGGTGGATCCGGACGAGGTGACCCAGGCGGTGATCGCCGGGAACGCCTATCAGCCGACGTCGATCGACGCCGCGTCGGTGGGTCGCGATACCGATGCCTCGCTGCTGGACACCCTCGGCGAGGAAGAGGCCCAGTTCGACCGGGTCGAGGAGTACGTGGCGATCCGGCCGCTGCTGGCGGGTCTGCCCGAGCGTGAGCGCCGGATTCTGACCATGCGATTCTTCGAGTCGATGACGCAGACGCAGATCGCGCAGCAGATGGGTATCTCGCAGATGCATGTCTCGCGCATTCTCGCCAAAACGCTGGCGCGGTTGCGGGAACAGTCGGCCCGCGAATAGCGCGTCGCGACTGTTGTGCCCGCTTCGCCGATCGGTCTACTCTCAGACATGAGAGATTGAGTGGGATTTTGTCTCAGACGGCCATTTTCGGTCTTTTTCGATGACGTCCGCCCTTTCTCGGCAGTCCAGAGGTAACCGACGAGCCCGGGTCGGCCCGTAATCCGGTGCTCCTGCGGGTCGCGCGTCGACGACGACGCGGCGGAAAGTGATGACGTGATGACCGCTGAGACCATCGCCCGGCAGTGCACCCTGTGCGAAGCGCACTGCGGCATTCTGGTGACCGTCGAGGATATGAAAATCGGCCGGATCGAGGGTAACCCCGATGACGTCCTGTCCAAGGGCTATATCTGCCCTAAGGCGACGGCCATGGCCGGGCTCCACGAGGATCCGGACCGCCTGCGCACCCCGGTCCGGCGGGTGGGCGACCGGTTCGAGCCCATCGGCTGGGACGAGGCGTTCCGCGAGATAGGCGCGCGGTTGCGGCGGGTGCGCCGCGAGCACGGCCCGCACGCGGTGGGTATGTACCTGGGCAATCCGGCCGCGCACAATTCCGCGATCATGTATGCGATGACCCTGCGAGCCGGTCTGATGACCCGGAACTTCTTTACCGCGTCCTCCATCGACCAGTTCCCGCAGGAATTCGTGGCCTGGCAGATGTACGGCTCGAATTTCCTGATGCCCATCGCCGATATCGACCGCACCGACCGGCTGGTGATCCTGGGCGCCAACCCCGCGGTGTCCAACGGTTCGGTCACCACCATGCCGGGTGCCAAGAACCGGATCAAGAACGTGCGCGAACGCGGCGGGAAGGTCGTGGTGATCGACCCGCGGCGCACCGAGACCGCGCGGTTGGCCGACGAACACGTCTCGGTCCTGCCCGGCGGGGATCCGTACCTGCTGCTGGCCGTGCTACACGTGCTGATCACCGAGAAGCTCTACGACCGCACCGCGGTCCACGCCCAGTGCGGCGGCCTGGACACCCTGCGCGAACTGGTCGCAGGCTTCGCCCCGGAGGACGCCGCCCCGCACGCCGGTGTGGACGCCGAGACGATCCGCCGGCTGGCCCGCGAGCACGCCGCGGCGAAATCGGCGGTGATGTACGCGCGGATCGGCGTCTGCCAGACCCTCACCGGGACGATCACGCACTGGCTGGTCAACACCATCAACGCGGTCACCGGCAATCTCGACCGGCCCGGCGGCCAGATGTACGCGACCCCGGCCGTGGATCTGCTGCCGCTGGCCCGGCGTATGCCGCCGTTCTACGGTGCCTGGACCGACCGGTCCGGAAAGTACAAATCGTTCCGTTCCGAACTGCCGGTCGCGGCCCTCGCCGAGGAGATCCTGAGCGAGGGCCCGGAGCAGATCCGCGCCATGATCACCTACGCCGGTAATCCGGTGCTGTCCACACCTCAGCGCGGACAGCTCGACAAGGCGCTGGGCTTGCTGGATTTCTATGTGGCCGTGGATATGTACATCACCGAGACCACCCGCCACGCCGATATCATCCTGCCGCCGCTGTCGCCGCTGGAGCGCGAGGACGTCGACATCCTGCTGACCCTGTTCAGCGTGCACAACAACATCCGCTACAACGCGCGGGCGGTCGAACCCGCCGACGGCGGTCTCGAGGACTGGGAGATCATGGCCCGGTTGACCACCGAGATCCTGCCGCTGCCGGTGCGATCGGTCACCGGGCGGGCGCTCAACGCGGTATTCGCGCGATTCAGCCCGCTACGGGCGACAGCACTCGGGATGGCCGTCGGGCCGCACGGGGTGCTGCGGCGTGGTCGCGCAGGCGTCACCCTGCGGAAGGTACGGGAGGCGCGTGGCGGGATCGACCTCGGTCCGCTGCGGCCGCGGCTGCGGTCACTCATCGCCACCGAGGACCGGCTGGTCCGGCTCGCGCCATCCATGTTCGTCACCGAGGCCCGCCGCCTGCTGGACTCGGTCCGCGCCGACGAGGCGGCACGTGGCGACGGTTACGATCTGCGGCTGATCGGCCGGCGGCATCTGCGGAGCAACAACTCGTGGCTGCACAATGTGCCCTCGATGGTGAAGGGCCGCGACCGCTGCACCGCCCTGATGAATTCCGGCGACGCGCAGGCCCGGGGGTTGGCCGACGGCGCCCCGGTGACCGTCAGTTCGCCGATCGGATCGATCGTGGTGCCGGTGGAGATCAGCGACGATATCCGGCCGGGCACGGTCGCGATCCCCCACGGCTGGGGCCACCGGGAGCCCGGAGTCGGCTGGACGGTCGCGGCCGCGCTGCCGGGCGCGAATGTCAATCTGCTGCACGATCCGGAGCAGGTGGACCGGATCTCCGGCAATGCCGCGGTGAACAGCACCTGGGTGCGGGTCGAATCCGCCGGTACCGCCACCGTCGCGGGATGAGCGGGCCGGCGGGCCCGGATCATCGCGGGCCCGTCCGGCGCTCCCGGTCCCGGCGCAGTTTCGCCGGGGCCACCAGCCACCAGGCGGCGTCGAGGAGTTCACGTAATTGCGCGGCGTCGACGCGATCGAGGTCGATGAGGATGTACGGGTATCCGTCGTAGTGCGCGGTGGTGTAGAAGGCGGGGTCGCCGGAGGTCAGCAGCGCCTGTTTCTCCTCCATATCGCAGCGCAGCGCCAGCCCGCCCTCGGCTTCGCTGCGTAGGCGGGCGAAACTCTTGCCCGCGACCTTCAGCGCCGGGGTCCGGTAGGAGGTCGATTCGGCGACCTCCGGCATCTCGGTCGCCATCCGCACCACATTGGCCCAGGTGAGGCTCATACCTGCCAGTCTGCCCTGTGCCGCCGACGCGGGCTCGGATATTCGTCGCCCGCCCGGTCACGCCGCGGCCGCGCACCCTCCGTCCGTACCGGCGCCGCCACCACTCGCACGGCGGATATCCGGCGGCGCGGCGCGGGCCGTCCCCCGCGGTGTGCCGGTACTAGACGGGTTTGCGCAGCGCCGCGACGAACATAGCGTCGGTACCGTGCCGATGCGGCCACAACTGGACCGTGGGGCCGTCGCCGATACCGGTGACACCGGGTAGCAGCGGCCGCGCGTCCAGTTGTTCGGCGCCGGTGCGGCGCACCGTATCCGCCACCACCGCGACCGTTTCCGGCAGATGCGGCGAACAGGTCGAGTACACGACCACGCCCCCGGGGCGGACCATGTCCCAGGCGGCGGTCAGCAGTTCGCGCTGCAGGGTGACCAGATCGGCGATATCACCGGGCGTCCGGCGCCAGCGCGCCTCCGGACGGCGCCGCAACGCGCCCAGACCGGTACACGGCGCGTCCACCAGCACGCGGTCGTATCCGCCGGGCAGACCGCTGTCGCGGCCATCGGCGATATGGACCCGCACCGGCATCTCACGGGTGGCGTTGCGGACCAGTTCGGCCCGATGGGGGGCCTGCTCCACCGCGTCCACCTGGAAGCCGTCGATACCGGCGAGCGCACCGAGGAGCGCGGCCTTTCCACCCGGGCCCGCGCACAGATCCAGCCAGCGGCCGCCGTCGGCGCCGAGCAGGGGCGCGCGGGTGAGAGCCAGGGCCACCAGCTGGCTGCCCTCGTCCTGCACGGCGGCCATACCCTCCCGCACCGGTTCCAGCGCGCCGGGATCCCCGCCGCTGTCGAGGTACACCGCGTACGGCGACCAGCGGCCTTCCTCACCACCGGTGACCAGGGCCAATTCCTCGGCGGTGATATCGCCCGGGCGGGCCACCAGATGCACCACCGGCCGGGCGTCGTCGGCCGCGAGCAGCTCGCCGAGTTCACCGGCGTCGGCGCCGAGCGCGTCGGCGAAGGCCTGGGCGATCCACACCGGATGCGCGTATTCGAAGGCGAGCCGCCCGACGGGATCGGGCGGCGCGAGCCGTCGCACCCACTCCTGCGATGACCGCTCGGCGACCCGCCGCAGCACGGCGTTGACGAATCCCGCACGGCCGGTGCCGCTTTCGGCGCGGGCGAATTCCACCGACGTATGCACCGCGGCATGCGGTTCCACCCGGGTACGCAGCAACTGGTAGGTTCCCAGCCGCAGAATATCCAGGAGCGATCCGTCGATATCCGCGATCTCGCGGCCGGCGCAGTCGGCGATCACGGCGTCCAGTACGCCGAGTGCGCGGCAGGCGCCGTAACCGAGCTCGGTGGCCAGCGCGGCGTCGCGGCCCTCGAGGTGGTACTCGCGCAGCAGCCCCGGCAGGACCAGATTGGCGTAGGCGTCGCGGTCGCGTACGGCCCGCAGCGTATCGAGCGCCGCCCGGCGCGCGGGGTCGGCGACGGCACGGGCCGGGGCATCCCGGCGCGCGGCGGAGCGGTCGTTTCCGGCGGTCCGCGCCTCGGCTCGTCTCCGCTTGTCCGGCCCGGCACCGCCACGGCCCGCGCCCCCCGCTCCGGTGCCACGGCCCGCATCGCCGGGCCGCGGCCCGCCGCGGCTGCCCCCGGCACCGCGACGCTCGTTCCGGTCGCCCCCGCGGACTCCGCCGCGGTCGCGATTGCCCGCACCCGGACCGCGACCCTCACGATCCCCGTCGCGGATGCCGCGGGAGTTCTCCGCGCGGCCCCTGGTGCGCTCCCGTCCGTTTCCGCTGTCGCGGCGGTTCTCACCGGCGTTGCGCCCACGTTCATCCGCGCGGCGGTTACCCGGCCGATCTCCGCGCTGCCCCGGCTCACCGCCCCGGGACCGGGCAGCCGGACGATCACCGGACCCCGTGCGGCGTTCATTTCCCCGCTCCGGGCCGGCGGCCCGGGCGTCGCGACGGGGTTCGGCGCCGCGCTCCCCCTGCCCGGGCCCGCGTCCACGCGGGCCCGGCCGGCGCTCGCCGCTATCGTCCGCACGGTTGCGCTCGGCCTCACCCGGGGCCGGATCCGGTTTCGGGTGACGGCGGAAACCACGCGGCCGGTCGCCCTCCGAGCCGGTCACTCCGCCACCGTGCCCGGCGCCGGGCGGGCACCACGCGCCCAGTCCCCGGCCGCCATCGCGCGTTTTCCTTGCGGCTGCACCTGTCCCAGGCGTACCGCGGTGGTCGCGGTGCCGACGAGGACATCGGATTTGCGCACCTCGAGCTGCCCCTCCGGCAGCGCCTCCTCGACCAGTTCCACCGGGCCGAGTTTCAGCCGGGTTCCGGCCACCGTCGTCCAGGCCCCCGGGAACGGCGTCACCGCGCGCACCGCGCGCCCGACCGCGAGCGCGGGCTGGTCCCAGCGCACCCGCGCCGCGTCCACCGTGATCTTGGGCGCGTAGGAGACGCCGTCCACGGATTGCGGAATCGCCCGCAGGGTGCCGTCCTCGACCCCGTCGAGAGTCTGTTCGAGCAACGCCGCGCCGCTGTCGGCCAGGCGGTCGAGCAGTTCTCCGGCGGTATCGGTGACGCCGATACGTTCGGTCATGACACCGTAGACCGGTCCGGTATCGAGCCCCTTCTCGATCCGGAACGTGGAGGCGCCGGTGATCTCGTCACCGGCGGCGATGGCGGCCTGGACGGGCGCGGCGCCGCGCCAGGCGGGCAGCAGCGAGAAATGCAGGTTGATCCATCCGTGCGGCGGGATCTCCAGGACCTCCACCGGCAGCAGTGCTCCGTACGCGACCACCGGGCAGCAGTCCGGCGCCAGATCGTTCAGCGCGGCGACGAATTCGGGTTCCGCGGGTTTGTACGGGGTGAGTACCGGGATGCCGTGTTCGTCGGCGAGCTGCCCGACCGGCGAGCGCCGCACCGAACGGCCGCGCCCGGCCGCCGCATCGGGCCGGGTGACCACCGCGACCACCTCGTGCCGCGAGGCGATCAGCCGGCGCAGGGCCGGCACGGCCGGTTCGGGAGTGCCGGCGAAGACGATCCGCATCAGTGGTCCCGCTCGGCCAGCGCGCGGCTCGGCCGGATTGTGATCCCGGCGGTGAACCAGTCGGATTCGCGGATCGTGCGCATGGCCTGCTTCCGCAGCGGCGCTTCCAGCCGGGCGATGAACAGGGTGCCGTCCAGATGATCGGTTTCGTGCTGAACACAGCGCGCCAGCAGACCCTCGGCCTCGAATTCGACCGGTCGGCCGTCGGCGTCCACGCCTGTGGCCCGGACCCGCATCGCCCGGCGGGTGTCGTGATTGACCCCGGGGATGGACAGGCACCCCTCGGGACCGATCTGTTCCTCGTCGCCGAGCGCGGTCCACACCGGATTGATCAGGTGGCCACGGGCGTCACCGGTGTCGTAGACGAAGACCCGCAGGCCCACGCCGATCTGCGGGGCCGCCATCCCGACCCCGCCGTCGTCGTACATGGTGTCGGTCAGATCTGTTACCAACTGCCGCAGTTCCGGCCCGAATTCGGTGACCTCGGCCGCGCGGGCTCGCAGGATCGGATCGCCGAAGAGGCGGACGGACTGGACGGTCACAATGGCTCCCGGGGACAGGTGGCAGGGCAGGAAGGTCTCATTCTAGTGACCCCCGCCCGCCACTCAGATATTGCCGCCGATGATCACCTCGGGGATACCGGTCCCCAGCGCCACCGGCACACAGGCGGGTTCCGCCGTGCGGGCCGGGTCGAGGGCTCCGAGCAGCAGGCCGAGGACGAACGGGTCGTACACCATGTGGAAGTGGCCGGTGAGATTCGCGGGGCACAGATCCTGGATCACCAGGTTCTCGGCGCCGGGCCCGCGCAGGGCGATATTCTCGAACGGCTGGATCATCTCGTCCACCCGGCTGCCGATGGTGACGTAGCGAACACCGGGCACGGTATCGCCGCCGGCGTTGAGTTCCCGCATGAACGGCGAGCCCTGCGCCTGCTGTACCGCCGCCGGCGAGAAGGCCAGCGCGGCCAGATCCAGCGCCCCGGGGATCCGCTGGGCCAGCGGCACCAGTCCGTACATCACCCCGCCGTAGGTCGGCGAGGCCACGCCCACCCAGGTGCCCACTTTCGGCGCGCCCCCGAGTTTGTTGGCGTAGTAGCGAGTCACGTTGGCGCCCTGCGAGAACCCGACGAGATCGACACGATCGGATCGGGTGGCGGCCCGGACCTCGTCGACGAACCACGCCACCTGGTGTGCGCTGAGCACGATGTCCTCGGTGCCGTAACTCGTATAGCCCGGCCGGCCCCCGTAGTTGAGCGCGAAAACGCAGTAGCCCTCGTCCACCAGGCGCGGCCCGATGGCCGACCAGTCGGTGTAGGCGCTGGCGTCGGTACCGTGCGCGAGGATCACCGGACGCGGATGCGCGGCATCCGGGACACACCCGAAATCATTGACCCCCCTGGGGACCGCGGCCGGATGCGATTTCATGAACAGCACCGCGGCCAGATGGTCCGGTTGCGGCGGACCCGGGTCGGTGGGTATCGCGGGCGGGAGGTATCCGGGAGGCTGGGCGATGCTGCTCGCGGTCGCGAGCACCACCGACCCAGCCAGTGCGACGGCCACCGTCAGCGCCCGTAGCAGAAACCCGCCACGCCGCATACCGTCCCGCCCAGCCGGCCATCGAAGTCGTATCACCGGACAATCTTCTCTCCTACCGGCCCAGTGGGATACCGGGGCACCGGGTCTTGATCACCCCGTTACCTTTCCGGTGTCTCATCCTCTGCGAGGATGCGGTACAAGGCTTTCCGCGCATCGGTCAGAACCTCGGCGGCCTTGGCCGCCTGGTCCGGCGTACCGGCCGCCGCGACCTGGGCAACAGCACCCATCAACGGTGGGATCAGGGCACGCAGATCACTGGCGTGCTCACCCACGCCCTCCTTGACATCGGCCCACGGATCGCCGAGTTCGTCCCGGTGTTCGGTGACATGAGCGTTACCTGTCTCGGTCAGTTGCGCGGTCTTGCGACCCGCCACCTTCTCGATCGTGATGAGCCCTTCGTCCTCCAACTGGGACAGTGCGGGATAGATGGACCCCGGGCTGGGCCGCCAGAGGTCGTCACTGCGCTCCCGGATCCGCTGGATGAGTTCGTATCCGTGCATGGGGCGCTCGGTGAGCAGCAGCAGGATGGCCGCCCGTACGTCACCGCGCCGGCCGCGTCCACCGCGGCCCCGGCCGCGCCCGAATCCCGGGCCGAACCCCGGCCCGCCGAATCCGGGCCCGAATCCCGGGCCGAATTGCGGCCCGAACCCCGGACCGAATCCGGGCGGCCCGCCGTGCCGGAACGGGACTCCACCCGGTCCGAAGTCGGCGCCCGGCCGATGCCGGCGTGCCCAGCGGCCCCGGCCGCCCTTACGAAATTCCGCGTTCTCGATGTTTTCCATAGCAGCCTCCTGAGCTACTCGATCTGTTTGCATAGCATCGACGATATATCGACAATCTATCCAACGCAAGGGTCGCGGCGGAATTCCCGGCCCGCGATGATGGTCCGGTGCTGGACTACGACCGGGAAGCCGCTCACTACGACCACACCCGCGGCGGCCCGGCCAGGGCCCGAGCGGCGGCTTCCGCGCTCGATCGACTGATCCCCCGGCCCGGTCTGGTGCTCGATCTGGCCGTCGGCACCGGAATCGTGGCGGCGGACCTCGCGGCATCCGGGCATACGGTCATCGGCGTCGACCTGTCCGCGGGCATGCTCGCCCAGGCCGCCCCGCGGCTACCCGGACGTCTCGCCCGGGCGGACGCGACCGCGCTGCCGCTGCCCGGCTCCTGCGTGGACGCCGTGACCGCGGTCTGGCTGCTGCACCTGCTCGACGATGCCGAGCCCGTGATCGCGGAAGCGGCCCGGGTGCTTCGACCCGGCGGCCGGTTCCTCACCACCGCCGACAAGGCCGCCGCGCACCGCCTCGCCTCCGGCCTGCCTCCGGACGAGCGGCCGCGGGCCGACGGTTGCGCAGTGCTGGCGGCCCTCGGCGCCCGGTACGGGCTGCACCTCGCCTCCGCGACCTCGTTCACCGGGTTCGGGCAGGCCCACCCGGGCGGATCCGACCCCGTAGATCCCGTCCTGGGATTCCTGCGCGTCCGGTAACGCCGGAACGGGCCGGTCAGCCGATATCGAGCGGATCGATCTGCACCCGCAGCGGGGCGTCCGCGCGCCGGCTGCTCCGGACCGCCTGTGCCGCGGTGAGCGCGCGCGCCAGCGCGCCGCCCTGCGCGCGCGTTGCGCGCAGCAGTATCCGCTCGACCTCGAGTGGCCCGGTATCGCCGTCGCCGCGTGTTCCGGACGGCGGCCGCGCGGCGACCGGCAGCGGAACCGGGCCCAGAACCTGCACCGACGGCGGCAGCTCGGCCACGGCGAGAAGATCGGCGACAGCCTCGGGGGTGCCGTCGACCGCCGCCATCCGCGCCGCGGGCGGGAAGCCGACTTCGGCGCGCTGGGCCAGTTCGGCCGCGGCGTGACCGGTGGGGTCCCAGCGCAGCAGCGCCTGCACCGTGGGCACCGCCGGATCGGCCATGACCAGCACCTGCCCGTCCGGCGCGACCAGCGCGGCCGCGCCCAGCCAGCGGCGCAGGGTGTCCTCGGCGGCACGCATATCCGCGCGGCCCAGCAGCGCCCAGCCGTCCAGGAGCAAACCGGCGCCGTACCCGCCGGGAAGCACCGGTTCGGCGCCGACCGTGGCCACCACCACCTGCGGTCCCGGCGCGACGGTGTCCAGGACGGCCGAACCGCTCGACCCCCGGATCGGCACGCCGGGGAAGGCCCGGCCCAATTCCTCGGCCGTCCGGGCCGCACCGATGACGACGGCGCGCAGGGCCCTGCCACCGCAGGAAGAACACCGGAAGGCGGCCTCGGTACGGCCGCACCACCGGCACACGGGGCTCTGCGGGATGTGATCGCCGGTGGCCGACCTGCCGGCCCCGGGAAGCGACAGCGGCCCCACACAGTGCCGGCAGCGGGCCGGAACACGGCATTTGGTGCAGGCCAGAGCCGGTACGTAACCGCGTCGCGGGACCTGGACCAACACTCCCTGTCCGGCCGCGAGAGTCCGGCGGGCGGCGGCGAACGCGGCACCGGGTATCCGCACCGCGCGAGCGATGGGGTCGCGTTCGAGGGCGATATCGGAATCGCCGGGCGCGGTGATGCGCGGTGCGGCGGCGCGCAGGGTCGCGCGGTCGGCCAGGAGGTCGTGTGCCCAGCCCGATTCGACCACCGCCTGGATTTCCGCGGTGCGCGCGAAACCCGCCGCCACGAACGCCGCGCCGGTCTCGTGTGTGCGCAGCATGGCGACCTCGCGCGCGTGCGGGTACGGCGAACGCGGTTCGGCGTAGGTATCGTCGCCGTCGTCCCAGAGTGCGATCAGGCCCAGATCCACCGCGGGTGCGAATACCGCGCTGCGGGTGCCCACCACCACCCGCGCGGTGCCGCGCAGGATCGCGAGCCAGCGCCGGTAGCGGGCGGCGGGGCCGAGACCGGCGGACAGCCCGACCGCGCGATCGCCCACGAGTTGTTCGCATTCCCGCAGAACCCGATCCAGGTCGCGCTGGTCCGGGACCATCAGGATCGCGCTCCGCCCGGCGGCACACACGACGGCGGCCAGTTCGGCCAGGCGCCGGGCCCAGTCCTCCCCCGGCAGGGCCTGCCAGGCCGCGCGAGGACCCCGGCCACCGGCCAGAGCGGAGAGGAAGGCGTCGCCGTGCCGGTATCGCCCCCAGGAAGCCCCGTCCACACCCTCGGGCACCGCCGATTCCTCTGCGCCAGATCGCTTTTCACCGCCCTCCGGGCCCACGGCGGCACGCCACCCGGATCCGGTGTCCGGCTCCGCGTACCCGTGCGCCCCGTGCCCCGGCACCGCGCGCCCGGACTCATCCGGCCGGTCTTCCGCCGAACCGCCCCCTTCCGGTGCACCCGCTTCCCGTGCGTCCGGATCGGGCCCGGCCTCCTGGATCTGCTTTTTCGCAGCGCCTTTCGCGGGGCCGCCGTTCTCGACCCGCGCGTGCCGGGGCGGGATCGCAAGCCGCAGCACATCGGCCCGGGTGCCCGCACACCGGGCGGCGACGGCCGTCGCGAGCCGGAGTATCTCCGGGGTCAGGACCGGTTCGGGTGATACCACCCGCTCGAGCCGGACGAGTTTGCCCTGATGCCCGGATTCGGTGAGGCGATCCAGCAGATAACCGTCGACCAGCCGCCCCGCGAACCGCACCCGGACGCGGACACCCGGCCGGGCGATCTCGTCGAACTCCGGCGGCACCAGATAGTCGAAATCACGGTCCAGATGCGCCGGGGTCAGCAGTGGCAGTACCCGCGCGATCGGATGTGTCGGCGGTGGCGCGTCGACCGCCTTCCCGGCAGCCGGGCGGCGTGCTCGCGGACGCGTGCGCTTCCCGTCACCGGACCCGGTTCCGTGGGCCGGCGCGGCGTCCGGCATACCCGGCAACCCGGGTTCTGCCGGGATGCCGGACGCCGGATCCTCCACGCGAGCGGAGACCTACAGGCCCGCGGCCGCGCGCAGCTTCTCCGCGCGGTCGGTGCGCTCCCAGGGCAGATCGATATCGGTGCGGCCGAAATGCCCGTACGCGGCGGTCGGCGCGTAGATCGGCCGCAGCAGGTCGAGATCGCGGATGATCGCGCCCGGGCGCAGATCGAACACCTCGGCGATGGCCGCGGAGATACGGGCCGGATCGGCCTTCTCCGTCCCGAAGGTCTCGACGAACAGGCCCACCGGCGCGGCCTTGCCGATCGCGTACGCGACCTGCACTTCCACCCGGTCGGCCAGACCCGCCGCGACCACGTTCTTGGCGACCCAGCGCATGGCGTAGGCGGCGGAACGG
>NZ_JBSFRU010000171.1:0-13151 GCF_053589395.1 Nocardia sp. NPDC003345 | reverse complement strand
GCGGCCTCGTTCTGCGGGTCGAGGGCGCTGGTGGCCTCGTCGAGCAGGACCACGGGGGCGTTCTTGAGCAGGGCGCGGGCGATCGAGATCCGCTGCCGTTCACCGCCGGACAGGGCGGTGCCGCCCTCCCCGACCCGGGTGTCCCAGCCGTCGGGCAACCGCGCGATCATCTCGTCGACCCGGGCGATGCGGGCGGCCTCGCGCACTTCGTCGTCGGTGGCGCCGGGACGGCCCACCCGGATGTTGTCGAGTACGGACTGGTCGAAGAGGTAGACGTCCTGGAAGACCAGCGAGACCCGGCCGAGCAGGGTTTCGGAGGTCAGATCGCGCACATCGCGGTCGCCGAGGGCGATACGGCCCGCACCGGCGTCGTAGAACCGGGCGGCCAGGCGCAGCACCGTCGTCTTGCCGGCGCCGCTGGGGCCGACGATCGCGGTGGTCGTACCGGGGGCCGCCACGAAGGACATATCCGTCAGCACGTTCTCGCCCGGGCGGTATCCGAAGGTGACGCCTTCGAAGCGGATTCCGGCGTCGGCCGGCTCGGCGGGCGCGGTGGGTTCGGCGACCACCGGCCCGTCCAGGAACTTGTTGATCTTGTTCACCGCGACCATGGCCCGGCGGATGGCGGTCGACAGTTCGGCGGCCTGGTTCAGCGGTTCGACGAACCGGGAACTGACGACGATCAGCGCGATCGCCACCGGGACCGAGATATCGCCCGATGTCGCCAGCGAGAGCACCAGCCAGACCAGCGGAATGAAGGTCAGCTGGACCACGAAGGAGAAGATCACCAGTCCGGGCACGGACGCCCCGATGGCGCGGGTCGTCGCCCGGCCCTGCTCACGCAAGGCCGCCCGCAGCGCTCGCGTGCCCGAATCGTTCGCGCCGAAAGCGCGCAGCACCGGCTGAGCCTGGGCGAATTCGATCACCCGGGAGTTGGCGACCGCGGCCGCCTGATGCTGCCCGTGGGTCGCGCGGGCGAAGAGCGCGCCGCCCCACCTGTTCACCAGGTAGAGCACGGGCGCGCTGGCGACCATCGCCACGGATATCCGCCAGTCGATGAACAGCATTCCGATCGCGACGGTCGCCGGTACCAGCACGGCGGTGACCAGCGGTGCGAGCAGATGCGCGGGGACACCCATGACCTCACGGGTACTGGAGGTGATGAGCCGCGAGGCCTGGCCGGAGGTCGCCGGACCGAACGCGCCCAGCTGCATGGCCCCGAGGTGATCACCGAGGCGCATCTGCAGATGCCGCATCAGCGCCACCCCGATACGCAGGCCGATCTGGGCCTGCAGGAAGCTGGCCGTGGCGACCACGGCGAAGGCCGCCACGATCGCGGCGAGCCACCAGCCCGCCCGGCCGAGCCGGTCCGCGAAAACCTCCTCGAGAAGCGGCGCGAGCAGAACGTAGGCGATGCCCTGCGCGACCCCGAGCACGGCCAGCGCCGCGGCGTAGCGGGGCAGCAGCGGCCGGTACTCATCCGGCACCAACCGGACGATCTGGCGGATCATCGTGCGACTCCCTCGATCTCGCCGAGGTCGCGCACCGCGGCCTCGTTCGCGTCCCACAGCGCGCGGTAGGTGCCGCCCGCCGCGAGCAGTTCCTCGTGTGTGCCCTGTTCCACGAGCGTGCCGTCCTCGAGCACGAGGAGCTCGTCGACTCCGGTGATGGTGTGCAGCCGGTGCGCGATCACCAGCACGGTACGGCCGGCGACCAGTTCGGCCAGGGCGTCCTGGATCGCCGCTTCGGATTCGGGATCGGCGAAGGCGGTCGCCTCGTCGAGTACCAGGATCGGCGCGTCGGCCAGGAGCGCGCGGGCGATGGAGAGCCGTTGCGCCTCGCCGCCGGACAGGCGCGCGTCGTCGCCGATCACGGAATCGTAGCCGCGCGGGAGTTCCAGGATGCGCTCGTGGATCTGGGCGGCGCGGGTGACGCGGTGGATCTCCTCGTCGGTCGCCCCGGGCCGTGCCAGGGCGATATTGTCGCGCACCGTGTCGTGCAGCAGGCGCACGTCCTGGAAGACGAACGCCACCCGCCGGTACAGATCCTCCTGCGGCAGGGAGCGGATATCGCGCCCGTCGATGGTGATCCGCCCTCGGGTGACGTCGTGGAACCGCGGCAGCAGTTTCGCCAGTGTCGATTTCCCGGAGCCGCTGGGCCCGACCAGTGCGGTGATCGTGCCGGGACGCAGGGTCGCCGTCACACCCTTCAGGACGTCGTGGCCCTCCTGATAGCCGAACCGCACATCCTCGAACCGGACGGTGCCGGCCGGATCGTCGCCGGCGGGAGCGGACTGTTCGATCTGTTCCAGTTCCGCGATCTGCTGCTGTTCGTGCAGCCGCAGGCACGCCGCGTCCGCCTGGCTCAGCGACTGCGCCGAATAGCCGACGGTGAGCACGGTCGTACCCAGCCCCAGACCGAGCAGCAGGAACGGCACCAGGTCCAGCGCGGGCATCCCGCCGGAGACCAGCGGCAGCCCGACGGCCAGCACTGCCACCAGCAGGAACACCGGGTTGAGGAACAGGCCCGCCGCCGCTTCGATCCGTGTCATGGGCGTCGTCCAGGCCGTGAAGTACGCGGTGAATCCCTCGACGGCCTCGCGGTAGCGGTGGTGGGCCCGCCGGGCCTGGCCGAACGCACGCACCACCTGGATACCGTCGACGAATTCGACCGTCGCGGACTCCGATTTCTTCTCCCACTCGGTGTATTCACGCAGCTTCTCGTTGTAGTCGCGGCCCATCATCACCGCGAGCGCCGCACCGTACAGGGCCAGCGGCGCCAGCAGTACGAGGGCGAGCCGCCAGTCGACGATGAACAGGTAGCCCAGTGTCAGCACCGGCGTCACCACGGCCGCGGTGAACTCCATCTGCGCATGGGCGACCAGGTAGTGGATGGCCTCCACATCGTCCTGGAGCAGCTTCTTGACCTCACCGGAGGTACGCGCCCCGAACCAGCCCAGCGGGACCCGGCGCAATTTCTCGGCCAGGGCCTCTCGTAGCAGCAACTGATTGTCGGCGTCGATGACATGGGTCCACAGCAGCGCGCCCGAATACAGCATGCCGCGCAGGCCGAGCAGGATCAGCGCCACCAGAACCGGCTGCCAGACATCGCTGCGCGCGTCGTCGAGGAGGCGCCGGGCCGCTTCGACGATGAGCACGAACGGCAGGACCGCGCATACCGAGGAGACGAATACGATGGCGCTCGCCAGGGTCAAGCGCCCGCGTACCGGCGCGAGCACCGCGCGGCGCGCCGCCTTTTCGGCTTGTTTCGCCTGCTTGGTGGCGGCGGCGGCCGCACGACGTGCGTCGCCGGCCGGGCTGTCTTCGGGCACGGAATATCCCCTACGCATGGTTTCGGGTGGTAGTCACGCGAAGTCTATCCAGAGACCGCGAACCCAGGAAAGCCTTGCCTAAGCAAAACGTGTCATACGTGGTAGTCGGCCCGGAGCGCCGGCCCGGAGTATCCGGTCATCTGGACGGTTTCCCGACCTGCCCCGGCCCGACGCGCATCGCTTCCCGCGCGCCGGTGCCGTCGGAGACGGCGGCGCCGTCGGTGATGTGCAGGATCAGGTCGGCGGCGTCCACCGCCGCCCGGTCGAGCGGAAAGTAGCCCTGGGCGGGAGTGTGGTCGGCACGGACCCGGGCGTCGGGAATATCGCCGGGCGCCACCAGCCCCCGGCTCCGGACCCTGGTCTGCAGAAAACCTTCGTAGGTACCCGGGTCCGGTTCACCCAGGCCGATGTTCCCGTCGCGGCCCAGGGTTCCGACGATCACCGCGTACCGGGCCCCCATCAGCGCGGCCACGACGGCACCGGCACTCGACCACTCCAGCTCCATCTCCCCCATCCGCATACCGCTGACGTTGCGCTGCAGGTGCAGGTTGTGGGCGGATACCAGAGTCGGCCCCCGCCCGGCCTCGATGCGGCGGATATCGAGCAGGTTCCGCGCCATCAGCGCGTCCCGGGTGGCGCACAGGGTGGTCCACCGGGCGGCCGGCGCGCCGGGCCGCGCGGCCTGCCGGTGATACCGCAGCAGGCCCAGGCCCGCGGTGAGATGGGCTTCGGCCCGGAGCCATTCGCCGAGCGATGTTTTCGCGATCAGCTCCGGAGCCCGCCGGTAGAGTTCGGGCAGCATATCGTCGGCGAGGACGCGCGCGGTATCGGCTCCCGTCCCGGCACCGGGCGATTCGGCCGGATCCAGCAGGGCCTCGCTGCGATGCCATCGTTCGTCGGCGCCGAGCAGTCCCGCCATATCGACGGTGGCCCCCAGGTAGTCGCGAGCGTATTCGAGGTAGCGCCGGGGTGAGGGCGCGTTCATCGTCTCCAGCGGAGCATCGAAACCGTAGAACGCCAGCCGCTGCTGCGGCGGCCGGTTCTCGTTGTAGTCGCGCATCCGGGCGACGAGCGCCCGGTTGGCGTCCAGTTCTCCGAAACCGTGCGAGAAACCCGCGGCCATCACACCGTCGAGCGAACCCACCCCCGCCCGCACGTAGTCGTCGACGGCGAGCGCGGCCACCCGATCGGTCTCCAGCGCGATCGACCGGAAACCCCTGCCGGCCAGTTCGGCGAGCAGTTCGTTGCGCGTCCGGCCGAAAGCCGGTTCCAGATGGGTCGGTTCGCCGAATGCGAGCAGGTCGACGGGGGTGGAGAGAAGGGAGTCGAGGTCGTATTCCATTTCTTCGATCGTATCTTTGAAGGCTCGGTTGAGACTTATCGGCGGATATACGCGCAATTCTCGGATAAAGTCTCGAACCGATGTCCACCCTCCGGCCCGCCGATCTCGCCCATGAGCACGGACTGTCGACCCAGGCGGTACGGAACTACGAACGGGACGGTTTCCTACCGGCGGCCGAACGCACCCCGAGCGGCTACCGCGTCTACACCGAACTCCACGCGGCGGCGCTGCGGGCTTTTCTGGCACTGGTCGCGGCCCACGGACACGGGCCGGCCGGCCGGATCATGACCGAGGTCCACCACGGCGACCTCGACAGCGCGCTCGAACTCCTCGACCTCGGACATCGGCAGCTGCTCCGCGACCGGGAAACCCTGCGAGCCGTGCGCACAGCCATCGAGCACCTCACCGCCGCCGACGAGAACCTCGGCGAACCGCCGCCCGGCCCCGCCCGGACCATCGGCGAACTCGCCCACCGGCTGCGCGTCACACCCGCCACCCTGCGCGCCTGGGAGAGCGCGGGAATCCTGGCCCCCGCCCGCGATCCGGTCACCGGGTATCGCGTGTACGGCAGCGCAGATACCCGCGACGCCGAACTCGCCCACCTGCTCCGGCGCGGTGGATACGGGTTGCCCTATATCGCCGGAGTGGTCGAACGAATCCGCACCGCGGGCGGTGCCGCCGCCACGGCCGCCGCACTCGCCGGATGGCAGGGCGCACTCACCACCCGCGGACTGGCGATGCTGGACGCGGCGGGCCTGCTCGGTAAGTACCTACGCCGCTACCGCCCGGGCGAGCAGGAGCGCCACGCGTGATGACGACCCCGAGCACACGCTCAGGAACCGGAACGGTCCCGGTCGATCGTCAGCGCGGCCCGCGCCCAGACCGCGTCGATATCGAACCCGTCCGCCCACCAGGAGTCCCCGGCCACCCGCACCCGGCCGCGCCAATCGCGCATGATCCGGGCGTGCACCGGCCACCGGACGAAGCGCCGCATATCGATCTCGGCCTCCCAGACCGAGATCGACCCGCCGCGCAGGTCGGCGGGCCGGCCCCACAGCCAGACGCCGACCGCGCCCTGTAGCACCGGCCAGGTATCGCCCAGTTCGAGTCCCAGGCGGTAGATCTCCTGGACATCCGCGTCCGAGGTGGCGAGAAAATCCGTGACGCTCACGAACACCGGGTTGGCTGTCGCGGCACGCGGTCCCGGTTTCCACGGCATGAGCAGGGTGCCCTCGGAGAAGGCTGCGGCGCGCGTCATGACGCGGCTCCGGTCATCGGCACCGCACCGCGGAGAGTTACGATATGCATATGCCTATCATATGCACACGCCTACCATTTCGGTATAGGTGACCGCCCGGCCGGGTCACACCGTCAGCAGGACCTTGGTGGCGCGGCGTTCGTCCATCGCGGTGTACCCCTCGGCCGCACGCTCCAGCGGCAAGGTCAGATCGAAGACCGCGCCGGGGTCGATCTCACCGCGCACGATGAGGTCGATCAGATCGGGCAGGAAACGGCGCACCGGCGCGGGGCCGCCGTGCAGGTGGACACTGGAGAAGAACAACCGCATCCCGTCGAGTTCGACATCATGGGCCACCCCGACATACCCGATGTGGCCGCCGGGCCGGGCGGACCGGATGGCCTGCATCATCGACTCCTGGGTGCCGACGGCTTCGACCACCGACTGCGCACCGAGGCCGCCGGTGAGTTCCCGGATCCGGGCGACACCCTCGCGGCCACGTTCTTCGACGATATCGGTGGCGCCGAAACGGCGGGCCAGCGCCTGCCGGTCGGCGTGCCGGCTCATGGCGATGATCCGGTCGGCGCCGAGTTGTTTCGCGGCCAGCACGGCCAGCAGGCCGACCGCACCGTCGCCGACCACCACCACGGTCCTACCGGGGCCGGCCTCGGCCGCCACCGCGGCGAACCAGCCGGTGCCGAGCACATCGGAGGCGGCGAGCAGGCTCGGATACTGTTCCGGGGATACGGCGCCGGGGACGGCGACGAGGGTCCCGTCGGCGAGCGGGATCCGGGCCCGCTCGGCCTGGGTGCCGATCGAGCCGATCGGCACCGCGTGCACGCAGCGGCTCTGGTAGCCCGCCCGGCAGATCTCGCAGGTGTTGTCCGAGGCGAAGAACGAGCCCACGACGAAGTCGCCGACCGCGATATCGCGGACCTCCGGGCCGATCTCCTCGACGACGCCGATGTACTCGTGTCCCATCGGGGCCGGGCCGTCCACGGCCTCGATGCCCCGGTAGGGCCACAGATCCGAGCCGCAGATACAGCTGGCGGCGATCCGGATGACCGCGTCGGTGGGTTCGACGAGCACGGGATCGTCGCGCTCCTCGACCCGCACATCACCGGGGGCGTACAACATGACTCCACGCATGATCAGGTCTCCTTCGCCGATGTCCGGTTCGGGCCGCCGCGTGGACGGGCCACCACCTCACCGTGCCATGCCCCGGCGAGAACCCGCGCAGACGCGGCGGCGCGTTCCAGCGGACTCAGAAGCCGCGGATCCGGTCGGGGACGACCCGGATGGGGACCGAGTACTCCGCCCGGAACTGCTCCGCCGTCATCCCCAGACCGGCCAGACCCTGTTCGTACTTGGCGAGATAATCGGCCATCTCGCCCGGATCGACGGTGGCCTCGAGCCGCGCGGCGCCGCCGAAGACGACGATATCGCCACCGCTGCCGGTGCTGTTGAAATGCAGGGCCACGCGCGGATTGCGGGCGATATTGCGGAGCTTGGGCCGGTCGGGCTGACTGAAGATCAGGAAGGAATCGCCGCGCCAGTGGAACCACACCGGGTTCGGCTGCGGACTGCCGGACGCCCCGGCGGTGGTGAGCCAGACGATCTGTTCGCCGGTCAGGCGCGCGGCGACGCGGGCTCCGAATTCGGTCGCGGTATCGAACAGCTCTGTGGTGCCGGGTGTGGTCATGAATCCCTCCGGGGGCTGCGGTCCAAACGCGCGGGCAGGTCTCGGGGTAGAACAGCGTGGCGATCGTGACGATTCCGCGCCTCACCCGATGTGGGTGGTTTTCGCGGAAAGCGGAGCGAGCAGATTTTATAGGTCACGTTTGCATTAAATTTGCTCGGGCCGTTCGACCGCGCGTGCGAGACTTCAGCGGCTCTATCGACCCCGCTGAAGAAGGTCCGCAATGAGAACTCTCGCCACCCTGGGCGCCGCCACCCTCGCGTCGGCCGCATTCGGCCTGCTGGGAGCCACCGAGGCCGCCCAACCGGCGCAATGTCACTCCTCCTACACGCCCTGCGTCCCCATCACCAGCGATGTCGACTGCGCCGGGGGCACCGGCAACGGGCCCGAATACACCGGCCGGGTCACCGTGATCGGCCACGATGAATACGATCTCGATCGCGACGGCAACGGAATCGGCTGCGAGAACAGCTGATCGCACGACAACGGGCCGGAGCATACGCCCCGGCCCGGTCGCTTCGGATACGGCGACCCGTCTCAGGCCACCGCTCCGCTGGTCTTCAGTTCGATGATCCGGTCCCAATCCCAGCCGAGTTCGAGCAGAACCTCCTCGGTCTGGGCCGCGAATTCGGGTCCCGCCCGCAGTTCCGGCGCCTGGACGTCGAACTGCACCGGACTCGACACCAGCTCCAATTCACCTGCGGGCAGCAGGTATTCGTTGGATCTGATCTGATCGTCCTGACCCACCTGATAGGAGTCCTGGACCGGCGCCCAGGGGCCCTTGAGGGTCGCGAACTTCTTCGTCCACTCGGCGAGGGTGCGCTGGGCGATGGCCTCGCGCAGGATCTCCACTCCCACATCGGTATTCGCCGCGATCTGCGCCGCGTCGGCGAACCTCGGGTCCTCGGCCAGTTCCGGCCGATCGATATGGCGGCACACATCCGCCCAGAATTTGCCGGGCTGCAGCATGACGAACGACAGGTACCTGTTGTCGGCGGTGCGGTAGAGCCCGGACAGCGGATTCGACATGGCGCCGTGCGTCCCGGGCGGCGGCGCGAGCATCGGCTCGCCCTGATACGCCGAGAGGGCCACGGTGTGCCCCAGCGACCACAGACCGCTGCCCAGCAGGGAGACGTCCACGATCGACGGTTCCCCGGTGCGCTCCCGTTTCAGCAGCGCCGCGGCGATACCGCCGGCCAGATTGGTACCGGAGATGGTGTCGCCGAAAGCCGGTCCGGGCGGTGAGATCATCCCGTCGGTGCCCTCGGGGGTGATGGTCGCGGCCACTCCGCCCCGGCACCAGAACGCGGTCATATCGTAGCCACCGCGGTCGGATTCCTGGCCGCGCGGGCCCAGCGCGCTACCGCGCGCGTAGACGATGGCCGGGTTCACCTCCCGGATGTGCTCGATGTCGATACCGAACTTCTGCCGGTGCGAGGGCAGGAAACTGGTGAGGAAGACATCCGCGCGTTTGGCCAGCTCGTAGATGACCTCACGACCGCCCTCGACCGACATGTCCACGCCGATACTGCGTTTGCCGCGATTGGCGTGTTCGATATTCGGGTTGGGATCGCCCTCGACCTTGAATTTGCCGATCTGGCGCAGGCCCCGCTGCGGATCGCCGGTGACCGCGTGCTCGACCTTGATGACATTCGCGCCCCAGTCGGCGAGAACCGCACCCGCCGACGGCACGAATCCGTACATCGCGACCTCGAGGACGGTGATCCCCTCGAGCGGCCCGCTCACGAAGCCACCACTTCCGCGATGGTCTTGCGCTCCATGAACTCCTCCATCCCGACCACGCCCATCTCCCGGCCGACACCGGACTGCTTGTAGCCGCCGAACGGAGCGTCGGGATGGAAGTAGTTGCCGCCGTTGATGCTGAACGTGCCGGTGCGGATGCGGCGCGCCACCGACCGCGCGCGTTCGGCGTCGGCGCCGAAGACGCCGCCGGACAGACCGTAGATCGAGTTGTTGGCGATCTCGACCGCGTGGTCGATATCGTCGTACGGAATCAGCGCCAGGACGGGCCCGAAGACCTCTTCCTGCGCGATCTCGCTGTCGGGGTCGACATTCGACAGCAGCGTGGGCTTGTAGAAGAAGCCCGGATCGACCTTCTCACCACCGGTGACCAGGGTGGCGCCCGCGGCGACCGCCCGCTCCACCAGGCCGTGCACCTTGTCGCGCTGGCGCTCGCTGATGAGCGGGCCCATGTAGTTCTTGGGGTCGGCCGGATCGCCGTAGGTGATGTTCGCCAGATTCCCGGCGACCAGTTCGGCGACCTTGTCGTGATCGGCGCGCGGAACCAGCAGCCGGGTGGTGATGGCACAGCCCTGACCGGCGTGCGAGCAGATGCTGAAGGCCGCGAACATCGCGCCCAGGTTGTAGTCGGCGTCGTCGAGCAGGATGGCGGCGGATTTGCCGCCGAGCTCGAGGAACACCTTCTTCAGGGTGGCGCTGGCGGCCGCCATGATCTTGCGGCCGACCGGGGTGGATCCGGTGAAGGACACCACGTCGACATCGGGGTGGGTGGTCATCCGCTCGCCCACGGCCACTTCGGAACTCGTCAGGATGTTCACGACCCCGGCGGGGATATCGGTGTGCTGTGCGATGAGCTCACCGAGCGCCAGCGTGATCAGCGGGGTGTCGGGGGCACCCTTGAGCACTACCGTGCACCCGGCGGCGAGCGCCGGCGCGAGCTTGGCGAAGGCCAGCTGGTACGGATAGTTGTAGGCGGCGATGGCCGCGACCACCCCGGCGCCCTCCTTCTCGACCCAGCGCTGATGCTGGGCGCCCCGGATCTCCACCGGCCCCAGATCATCGGTCCAGCTGTAGTCCCGCAGTACGCCCGCGTAGTACTTGACGATCTCGAACGGCGTCTCGAGCTGGTTGCCCTTGGTGAGGATGAAGCTCGCGCCGACCTCGGCGATCATCAGCGCCCGCAGCTGCTCCACATTGTCCTGCAGCGCCTGGTAGAGCTGATCCAGGCAGCGGGCGCGGAATTCGTGGTTCGTCGACCAATCGGTGGTGTCGAACGCGCGGCGGGCGGCGGCCACGGCGGCGTCGACCTCGGCGACGCCGGCTTCGGGCGCGTAACCGACCACTTCACCGTTCGCGGGGTTGAGCGAGGCCAGGGTGCTCCCGGTCTCGATCAGCTGCCCGTCGATGAGCAGCCGTTGGGTGGCAGTCACCGCCTCTTCCTGCGTTGACATCCCGCCTCCTCAGAAGTTCGTGGAAATAGCATTCTCACTTCAGGAGAATAGTACATTTGGCAAGGGCGCTCCCGCTGCCGATTCGATGAGCTGGGGCAATCCCGGAAAACGCGCAAGACCCGGCCATATCGGAGGTTCTCCCGGATCTTGCGCAGCAGATCTTGACGAGAGTACGGTTCTCGTATTCGGAATGCATGTTCTTGCGCCAGGGGGCGCGGGAGTGAGGAGAGCCAAGCGTGAAGACCGCAGTTGTCACCGGCGGCGCCTCGGGCATCGGACTGGCCATCGCGCAGCGCCTGCGCAGCGACGGATTCCATGTGGCGGCCCTGGACCGCAATGCCTCCGCGGACGACGATTACGCGTATCGGGCCGACGTCACCGATCCCGACAGTCTCGCCGAAGCGCTCGGCACCGTCCGTGACAAGCTGGGCCCGGTCACCGTGCTCGTGAACGCCGCCGGTGTCGACGGATTCAAACGCTTCCAGAACATCGACTTCACGGAGTGGAAGCGCGTTATCGAAGTCAACCTGCACGGTGTCTTCCACACCATTCAGGCGGTACTGCCCGATATGATCGAGGCCGGCTGGGGACGAATCGTGAACATCTCCTCGTCGAGCGCGCAATCGGGGCAACCTTTCATGTCCCACTACGTCTCGTCGAAATCCGCGGTGAACGGACTCACCAAATCGCTGGCACTCGAGCTCGGCCCGTCCGGAATCACCGTCAACGCGGTCCCCCCGGGATTCATCGACACCCCCATGCTGCGCCGCTCCGAAGAGCGCCGGCTGCTCGGCGGCAGCGTCGAGGACCATATTCAGCGCACCCCGGTGCGGCGCGTCGGGACTCCCGAGGATATCGCCGCCACCTGCGCTTTCCTGATCTCCGAGGAGGCCGGCTACATCACCGGCCAGATCATCGGCGTCAACGGCGGACGGAATACCTGATCAGCCCCAGGAATCCGCCGACCTCACTCGAAGGGAAGTGACAACCGTGAAGGTCCATGTCGATCAGGATCGCTGCCAGGGACATACCCTCTGCTCGATGATCGCGCCGAAAGCGTTCGAACTCAGCGAAATCGACGGTCATTCGTCGCCGGTGGACGAGAATGTAGCGCACGACCAAGAGGACCAGGTGCGCGAAGCGGTGCACTCGTGCCCCGAGCGCGCCATCTCGCTCACCGAGTAACACAAGGGGGCATCCGATGTCCGCCATCGAACCCACCGACCGTCTCCATCCCCGCTTCGATTTCGACCGGTACGGGCCCGGCTACCGGGAATCGTTCCAGTCGATCACCGAGCAGATGCACCGGCAGTGCCCGATCGCCTGGACCGACAACCACGAGGGCTACTGGATCGCCGCGGGGAACCGGGAGGTCTTCGAACTCGCCCGCTGCCCGCACGTCTCCAACGACCGTGATGTCGCGGGCGTGCGGCGCGGGTACCAGGGCATCACCATTCCCTCGACCAACCAGGCCGCCATTCGCAACGGCATCCTGGAAATGGACGATCCCGAGCATCGCGAACTCCGCGCGGTGCTCAACCCCTACCTCTCCCCCGCCGCCGTACAGCGCTGGATCCCGTTCGTCGACGAACTCGTCCGCGCGGCGCTGGACGAGAAGATCGCCACCGGCCGTATCGATTTCGTCGACGATCTGGCCAATATCGTCCCGGCGGTACTGACGCTGGCGATGCTGGGCATACCGCTGCGCAACTGGGCGGTCTACAGCGAACCCGCGCATGCCACCGTCTACACCCCGCCGGATTCCCCGGAATTCGAACGGGTGCACCGGCTCCATCAGGAGATGGGCCTGGATATGTATCTCAATCTCAACGAGATACGGGAAAATCCGCGGCCCGGTCTCATCCACGCCCTGGCCACCGAGGCGACCCTCGGCGGCGAGCCGCTCGACGATATCGAGATCCTCGGCATGCTCGGCCTGCTCATCGGTGGTGGTTTCGACACCACCACCGCGCTCACCGCGCACTCCCTGGAATGGCTCTCGGAGCATCCCGGCGAGCGCGAAACCCTGAGCCGGGAACGGGATCAGCTACTCGACTCGGCCACCGAGGAGTTCCTGCGGTATTTCACCCCGGCCCCGGGTGACGGCCGCACCCTCAACACCGATGTCGAACTGGCCGGGGCCCGCTTCGCCGAAGGCGAGCGGCTGTGGCTGTCCTGGGCCATGGCCAACCGCGATCCCCAGGTGTTCGAGCAGCCGGATTCGGTGGTGCTGGACCGGAAGGGTAACCGGCATTTCAGTTTCGGTCTGGGCATCCACCGCTGTATCGGGTCCAATGTGGCCCGCGCCGTGTACAAGCGCATGCTGATCG
>NZ_JBSFRU010000170.1:0-13161 GCF_053589395.1 Nocardia sp. NPDC003345 | reverse complement strand
AGCCCAACGCCACCCGGCTGGTCGCCCAGGGCAACCGCCAGATCGCGACCGTCTCGCAGCTGTGGCAGAAAGGCACCGGCGACGCGAATCCGTTGTTCCTCAACGGCGCCGCGTTCAACCGGCCGTGGCTGGAGCGTAACCGCGATACCGCGGCGCGCTTCGTGGCCCTGCGCTCGGAGGCCAATGGGCTGATCACCGCCGACCCCGCCCTCCTGGGCCGGCACTACGAGGCCTTCGGAATTCCGGCCGACGAGGAAGCCGCCATCGATCTGCTGCCCGAGCGGCTCCTCGATATCTACCCGTCCACCTGGAACCACAGCGTATTCACCAACCTGGACAAACAGATTCAGGTCGCCCGCGAGATCGGCCTGCTGTCGCGCGCCGCGGATCGGCCGGTCTACGAGAGCCTGAGTTGAACGGTCCGGAGAATCCGCGGGCCGCCGGGTACCCCCGGGCGGCCCTACCGGCCTGCTGCGCGAGTCTGTTCCTCTCCTCGCTGGACACCTCGGCACTGGTGGTCGCGTTACCGGCCCTGCAGGCCGATCTCGGCCTGGGGGTGGCGCAATTGCAGTGGGTCGTCGTGGCCAACGCGCTGGCCCGCGGCAGCACCCTGTTCCTCGCGGGATCGCTGGCCGACCGCTACGGCCCGCGGCGGATCTTCCGGCTGGGTGTCGTGCTGTTCGGTATCGCGTCGCTGCTGTGCTATTTCTCCTCCGGCTTCGCCGAACTGATCGTCTGGCGGATTCTGCAGGGAATCGGCGGATCGCTGATGACCCCGGCCTCGATCTCGCTGCTCACCGGCGTCTTCCAGGATCCGGTCGCGCGGAGCCGGGCACTCGGCACCTGGAGCGCCACCGCCGGAGTCTCGACCGCGCTCGGACCGGTGATCGGCGGCGTACTCGTCACAGTGGTCGGGTGGCGCAGTGTCTTCCTGATCTGCCTGCCGTTCGCGGCCCTGGTCGTGCTCGTGCTGCGTTGGGTGCCCGAATCCCCGGTGCCGCGGTTACGCCGGGGCATCGATCCCGCCGGGCATCTGTCCATCGCCGCCACCCTGTTCTTCGTGACCTTCGCGCTGTCCGGCGGCGCCCGGGACGGCTGGCTGTCGGTGCCGACGATCCTGGCGCTGGGCGCGGCGGTGGTCTCGGTGCCGATAGTGGTCCTGGTGGAGCGGCGGGCCGCCGACCCGGTCCTGGACCTCACGGTTTTCCGCCGGCCACAGCTGCGCGGCGCGGTGCTGACGGCCGGGTTCTCCTACTTCTGCCTCACCGGGATGAATTTCCTCAATACCCTCTACCTGCAGCAGGTCCGGGGATATTCGGCGTGGGAGGCCGGCCTGATGGCCCTGCCGCTCACGGCCGGAACCCTGGTCGCCGCACAGGTGTCCGGGCGGCTGCTGGGCCGCTACGGTCCGCGGCGTCCGATCCTGCTGGCCTATCTCTTCCTGATCACCGCGATGACCTGGCTCGCGCTCGCGGCGACGACGACCTCGTCGATCGGCTGGGTGCTGGGGGCCTTCGCGCTGCTGGGCATCGGAATGGGGATGGCGAATCCCCCCGCGACCTCGTCGGCCGTGGCCGCTCTGCCGCCCGATCGGTCCGGCTCGGCGAGCGCGATCACCAGCACCTCCCGGCAGGTCGGCATGAACCTGGGTACGGCCGCACTGGGCGCGGTGGCCGTATCCGTGGCCGGTTTACTCGCCCGGCCCGGACCCGTATCCGCGCCGGACTTCACCGGCGGAATGCGCCTCGCGTACGCGGGCACCGCGGTGGTGGCCGTTCTCGCACTGGTCGCCGCGAACCGCTGGTTCCCGGCGACCCCGAACACGGCCGCACCGGCGGCCGCAATCATGTCACGAAAGGAACGAGCCGATGACCGGCAACGATACGAACGCACCCTTACCGAAGATCACGAGCGTCCGGACCGGGGCGATCTTCACGCTGCCCTACCTGGTGGGCCTCGAGAAGGGGTACTTCCTCGACGAGGGCGTTGATCTGGAACTGGTCGCGCCCGGCGCCTACAACGTGAGTGTGAAGCCGATCGAAGATCATCATCTGGTGAGCTCCTTCGGCGGGATCTCGCGCGGTTTCGAAGACGGCGACGTCTCGCTCTACCGCGCCTGCGAATGGGGGCAGGTCCGGCGGGCCCAGGATTCGGGCCGTGGCGGCCGGATCGTCACCCAGCGCGCGGCTATCGCCAGCCAGGCGATCTTCGTGCGCCCCGAATCCGATGTCTTCCACCCGCAGAGTCTGCGCGATAAGCAGGTCGCGGTGAACTTCCATCACGGCTCCCACTACCTCGCGATCCAGACGCTGGAGGGCTTCGTCGAGCCCGAGCAGCTGAAGGTCGTGCACGTGGGTGGCCCGGCCGACCGGTTCAAGGCACTGCGCGACGGCACCGTGGAGGCCGTGGCGCTGATGGAGCCCTACATCAGTCTGGCGCTGAAGCAGGGCTACCGGCTGATCGCCGAGGCGTTCTACACCGGCGCCGAGATCGCCGACGAGAAGGTCGATCCCGAGGTGCACGCCGCCATCGACCGCGGTGTCCGCCGGGCGGTCGCCGATATCAACACCGATGTGCGGCCGTACCTGCACTATTTCACCGAGGAGATTCCCAAAGAGCTCGGCACCCTGGACGAGGCGGATATCGCCCCCTGGCGGCTGCGGTTCGCCGACCCGCGGCCCTACGCGCCCGAACAGTTCGACCAGACCTACCGCTGGCTGCTCAAATGGGGCCTGGTCGAAGCCGGGTCCGATTTCAAGCGGCTGGTGGACAATCGGGCACTGTCCGCGTGATCGGGGTGCGGCGGGGTGCGCGCGGCCGCGTCCATCCCGCCGCGTCGCCGTAGCGGCCGCGTGGAAAACAACAGGCGCCCAGCCGCCGGATACGTCATGATCCACGGTATGACCGACGCTCGCGAAGAACACGAACGCCCGGACCTCACCGGGTGGCGGCGCCGGCAAGAGCTGCGCCGCTCCGGCGCCGCCCAGCCCATCCCCTCGGGTAAGACGTATCGGCGCCGGCCCAAGAACCTGCGGGACCGGCAGATCCGCGACGCCCGCTACTAGCGGGCGTCGCGGTGCCTATTCCTCGGTGAGCCGGCCGTCCGCCATCCGCCAGTGCCGGGTCGTGCGCACCGAATCCAGCATGCGGCGATCGTGGGTCACCAGGATCAGCGTGCCGGCGAAGGAGTCGACCGCCTGTTCGAGCTGTTCGATGGCGGGTAGGTCGAGGTGGTTGGTCGGCTCGTCGAGGACCAGCAGATTCACTCCGCGGGCCTGGAGCAGGGCCAGTGCGGCCCGGGTGCGCTCACCGGGCGAGAGGGTATCGCAGGCGCGGGTCACATGCGGTCCGCGCAAGCCGAATTTCGCGAGCAGCGTGCGGACATCGGTGTCGGGCCATTCCGGCATCGCGGCGCCGAAGGTGGCGGCCAGCGGCGTCTCGCCGCGGAACAGGCCACGCGCCTGGTCGACCTCGCCGATCCGTACTCCCGAACCCAGTGCGGCGGTACCGGTATCGGGTTCGATTCTGCCGAGCAGCAGGGCGAGCAGGGTGGACTTCCCGGCGCCGTTCGCACCGGACAAGACGATCCGGTCGGCCCATTCGATTCGCGTGGTCACCGGTCCGAGCACGAAATCGCCGCGTGCGACGGTGGCCTCGTGGGCCGTCGCGACGATGGTGCCGCTCCGGGGCGCCGTCGCGATCTCCATCCGCAGTTCCCACTCCTTGCGCGGTTCCTCGACCACCTCGAGCCGTTCGATGCGACGCTGCGTCTGACGCGCCTTGGCGGCCTGTTTCTCGGTGGACTCGGCGCGGGTCTTGCGGCCCATCTTGTCGGAGTCGTTCTTGCTCTTGCGGCGCGCGTTACGTACGCCGTGCTCCAGCCAGTTGCGCTGCATACGGGCCCGGGCCTCCAAACCGGCCCGGGTATCGGCGTATTCGTCGTAGGCCGCGCGAGCGTGCCGGCGGGCGATCTCGCGTTCGGCCAGGTAGGCGTCGTAGCCACCGTCGTAGAAGCCGGCCTGCTGCTGGGCCAGATCGAGTTCCAGCACACTGTTCACCGTGCGGGTCAGGAATTCCCGGTCGTGGCTGATCACCATCAGCGGTGCGCGGATACCGGTGACGAAACGTTCGAGACGGTCCAGGCCGTCGAGATCGAGGTCGTTGGTGGGCTCGTCGAGCAGCAGGATATCGAAGCGCGACAGCAGGACCGAGGCGAGGCCGGCGCGCGCGGCCTGCCCGCCGGACAGGCCGGTCATCGGCGTATCGAGCCCGCCGCGCAGACCTTCGGCGAGCCCGAGATCACGTGCCACCTCCTCGGCACGCTGTGCGAAATCGGCGCCGCCGAGGGCGAGCCAGCGTTCGAGCGCGGGGGAGTAGTCGTCGGGGCCGTCGCCACCGAGACGTTCGGCGGCCGCGTCCATCACCTGCTGGGCGTGGGCGACCCCGGTCCGGCGGGCGAGGAATTCCAGTACGGTCTCGCCGGCGATACGTTCGGGTTCCTGGGCCAGATAACCCACGCTGGCATCGGGTGGGCTGAGCGTGATGGTGCCCGACTCCGGGGCGCCGTGGGCGAGCATGCGCAACAGGGTGGATTTTCCCGCGCCGTTGACGCCCACCAAACCGATCACATCACCGGGCGCCAGGGTGAGATCGAGGTCGGCGAACAGGGTGCGTTCGGCGTGCCCGGCCGCGAGACCGTCGGCATGCAGTGTTGCGTTCACCGGGGGTATTCTGCCCGCATCCCGGGCGGGTCCGATCCGTGGGCCGGATAACCGCCTACTGCTGTGAGGTCGTGGGAGGTTTCTCGATCGGGCGGGAGCGGCGGACGCCGTCGTCCTGTTTACCGTTGGTCGCGACCAGGACCACCAGGATCAGGAACGCCATCACGGCGGCCACGGCGAGCGCGACTTTGGGCTGTCCGAGTTGCTCGGCTTCGCGGGTGGCGGATAATTCTCCGTTTTCGGGGGGCTGGCCTCTTGACACAGCCGGAAATAGTAACCGTGTGACGGGCGCCGGAGCCGGAAAGTGCTCCCATGGCTGGGGGCATAGGAGTACCCGCGATGTCTGGGGTTGAAACCTCAACTCACGAGCTCGGCGGAGAGGCCGGGATTACCCTTCCCGGCCTCCCCTGGTCAACGAGTGGGATTCGAACCCACTACCGTCGGATTAAGAGTCCGATGCTCTACCAGATGAGCTACCGTCTGCTCCACCTGTGATCGCCGAGTACTGCGGGTAGGTGTCAGGCTGAGTAATCCCGTGTGTTGCCTTTACACCACAGCGGCAGGAAGAGCCGCCACCGGGAATCGAACCCGGATCGCGGGAGCGCGTAGCACGCTAACCGCACCCCGTACGATCGATGGAGTTGTGAGCTTGGAGCAAGAAGCTGAATTTATCGGCCGGGCCCTGGCAGCGCCCGGACTGTCATCAGATTGAACTTCAGTTTCAGATTGTGCTCCATCCCCCCGAAAGGGGAGTTCGTGGTCCCGGCTAGCCGAACAGGTAGCCGAGAATGGCGCGACCGGGCTGGACATCGGTCACCGGTGTCGCGTTCGCCGTTTCGCGCGCGATGCGCACCGCGTCGAGCAGTTTGCCGAGCCGGTCGCCGAGATCGCCGACCTCCTTCGCCGGCAGCGCGCCGGAGAACTTGGTGGTGGTCCACCGGCCCACCACCACATCCTCGTGATACACCTCCACCTGCGCCGGATGCTTCTCGGTCGCCGGCGCCAATACGTGGTTACGCGGCACCTTCTTGGTCCGCACGGTCTGCGAGGGCTGGGTCGCGTAGCAGTCGGTGACCTCGTCGAACGACCACGCCTCGGCCGGATCCAGGGTCGGCAGCTTGGCGACGAACTTCTTCAGCTCGCTCAGCTGCTTCTCCAGGAACAGCAGATAGGTGACCGGCAGATCGCGGGCGATGGTGACGCCGTCGACCGTGAGATCGGCCTTCGCCGAACAGTTGGTGGTGTCCTTGGTCGCGGTCACATCGAACAAGCGGGTCAGCGTGTTCTGGACATCGGCGATCACCTCGCGCGCCCGCACCTGGACCCGCTTGGATTCCGAGGGCAACTCCTCGCCCATATCGTCGAGCGGCCGGTACGTGCGTGAGATACCCGCCAGCAGATCGACCTTGCCCACCCGCTGGTACGCGGCGGTGACATCCGCGCTCGCCTGCGATTTGGCGCCCTTCTCGATGGCGATGAGCTGATTCAGCTTGGTGGACAAAGCTTTTCCCTCCTTCGGTCACTGTGTCGCGACCGGGGGATACCGTAGCCCGGCACCGGCTGCCCGCGCCACCGGATATTCGCCCGCGCCGCCGGATCTTCCGGAATTCAGCGGGTATCGAGCACCGGGCCGTGGGTGACGTGGACGGGAATCGTATCGTCCCAGGGCTGGGCGGTGACCAGGTCGGCCACCCGGACGAATCCGCGCTCGAACTCACCGGTCGCGGCGTCCACCAGGCGGTACTGCTGGGTTTGGCGGTGGATGGGCTGGCCGTCGATGAGCACCACCCGCACCTCGCCGGGTTCGAACCGGCACCTGCGCTGTATGGCGGCGATCAGTTGTTCGTTGTGCATATGGCCGTCGCCGAAATTCCAGCCGACGGCAGTGGAGCAGATGCGCTCACCATCGGTGAGCACATAGTCCGATTCGTCCTGGCCGGTCATGGCGCGGTGGGCGAGGGTGAACATCGCTCGCCCGTGGGTGTTGAACGCGCGGAACGCATAACCCAGATAGATCGGGACCTGGGCGGCCTCCGGGCTCCCGTAGACCTTTTCGAGCTGGGCGGTGGGCATACTCGCGATCGAGACCAGGCCATCGGCGATCTTGGCCATCCCGGAGGGCTTGATGCACCAGAGCCCGGTGTCCCAGTTGCCGGCGTAGTAGCGCATTCCCGGCAGGAACGACACCTTGCGGGGATAGAAGGCTCCGACGATCACCGTGCCCGCGCTGATGAGGAACAGCGCGGCGACCGGGAGGGGGTTCGAGATATCGGACAGGCCGATTTCGGCGTGCCCGATGAACAACGCGAGCACCCCGAACATCATGAACACATTCCATTCCAGCGGTACGCCCATCGGGATCGAGACCAGGATCGCGGCGTGGAAGCAGATCATGACGGCGGCCGCGATCGCGGTGGGCCAGCCGCCGTGGGTGAACAGCAGCACCAGCGGAACCAGTCCTTCGACGGCGGTGCTGATATGGGCGATCAGGCGGGACGGCCGTCCGGGGCGCAGGTCGTCGGGGTAGTTCTCGAAGAACCGGCGTTTGATCGAACGCGGGCGGACCAGCGGGCCGTTGGCCATCATGGTCGAGATGACGAAGGGGAAGTGCCGGTTCAGCTTCGACAGTGCCGCGCCGATCCAGATGGTCAGGAACACCAGTTTCGCCGCGATGATCGTATCCGCCCCGCCGAACAGGAAGGTCAGGCTCAGCGCCGCGTACACCTCGCCGCGCGCGGCCAGGAAGATCACCTTGTCGCGCAGGCCCGCGACCGCGAGAACGCCCAGGATGGCCCAGATCTGCCAGTCGGGCAGCAAGCCGATCTCGGTGCCGAGTGCGGAATCCGGGCCGGTGCCGTCGGAGAACAGCGCCACCACGATCAGTACCAGCAGTGCGGCGTACAGCGCGATATCGAACGGGCCGCGGCGATCGCCGCCGGTCAGCGGGATCCGGGCCGGCCAGGGTGGCAGCCGGATCGTACCGGGGCGCAACCAGTACAGGATCGAGCCCATGGGCGGCAGGTAGCGGTTGTTGAGCGGGCCGAATCCGCAGCCGAGGCCGATGACCTCGAACAGCATGGTGTAGAGCACGACCTTCTGCAGCACGATCGGCTCGGCGTACCAGGAGCCGATATCCGCGACGGCACCGATTCCGGTGGTGGCCTGCGCGAACAGTAGGCCACCGAGAATGTAGAGCGCGATCTTGACGACGTAGAACAGATGCAGCACGGCCGGGGTGCCGAAGCCCACCTCCGCCCAGTGCCGCGCCATCGGCCGGATTCGCTCCGCGCGAGGCCGGGTGTACCACTCGGCGTCGACGACGGGCAGCTCCGGTTTGAGGAATGCCACAATTGCTCCCGGACACGTGCTCGGACTTGATTCCGGGACATGATGGCACAGACATATGGTCGTCCGGACCGGAATACCGCTGCGCCGGGCTCAGCAGGCCGTGGCGGGATCTCCGGGCGGGCTGTCGGGTGCGCCGGTACCGCCGGTCCGGACCGTGACCGTCGCGCCGGGTGCCGTGGGAGTGCCGGGCCGCGGATCCTGCTCGATCACCACGCATTGCGACCCGTTCGGGGCCCGCCCGGCGCGACCGTGGACGACGATCACGAACCCGGCCTCCTGTATCAGCTGCTGCGCTTTGGCCGGGCGTTGCCCGAGCACATCCGGCACCGGGGCGTCCGCCCGGTCCGTGGCGGAGACGGGCGTGGGCTCGGTGGTGGAGTCGGAACCGCAGCCGGTCAGCCACGAGGCCGCCAGCAGGACGCCGGTGATCAGCGCTACCGGGACTCTTCGCATCGAGCTCTCCTCGTCGTGCTCCGAAAGGGTTCGGGGCCGGTGGACTCCGAAGGCGGGCGCGGTGGGAATTGCGGTCGCCCGGCTTCGACAGGATGTCGCGAAGCCCTGGTCCGGCGCAAATCCGGCCGGTGTCCGGCGTGGTGCGCTCTGGGCGCGGTGTGGAACTCGCGGTGGGACCGGCCGAGTCGCGGCGGGTCCCGGAAGACCCGTGCCCCCGGTGGTTTTCCCGGGGCGGCCGCACTGCCCGATGTACGGGGGTGGGATCCCGGGGTCCGATTCGCGTTCTACGCGGGGGATTCGGCCTCGTCGGTGGCGTAACCGCCTGGTCCCGGGTCGCTTTGGTGCCTAGGCGAAGAGCGCGAAGGTAATTACACTCGGCGTCAGGGTCCGGTGACGAGCACCGGGATCCGGGTGGGTAGCCGAAGGGTAGGAACTGTCGGGTTTCGCGGGGGAAGTGGAACTCCTCGCGAGCGTGGATCGGCCAGAACGGGAAACGCTCATGGGCAACGAAGCTCCGGACCGGCCCGCCGCCGAGTCGGCGGACGATCTCGCCGGTGACCACGCCACCACAGCGGTATCGGCATTCGTCGCGGAATGTCGCCGGCGGGGCCTGGACCCGGCGGTATTACTCGATTCCGGCTTCCTTCTCGGCGGTTCCGAGTAGTTCGCTCGGACGGATCTCGAACGCCCGGCAGATCTTGTACATCTGCGCGATGGTCATGGCCCGTTCGCCCCGCTCCAGCCGGGCGATGGTCTTCTTGTTGTAGCCCGTCCGCTCGGCCAGCGCCTCCTGGCTCCAGCCGCGCCGGGCCCGGATGGCGCGGACCTCCGCGCCCAGGGCTGCGTCCAGCCGCGCCTCCTCGCCGGTTGCTCTCTCCGGCTCCGCGGGCGTCGCATTCATGTCGACCATTCTGGGGACCGCGCACAGTCTGATCAAGTGCCCGATAGTTTCGGCGTGGTGGCCCGCGCGTACGGGATTCGGAGACCGAACGCGGCACATATGAGACCAAAATAGGTTGAAAAGGGACCGAAATAGGACTAACCTGAGGTAGAGCTGTTGACTATCACCGCAGCTCAGGCCTCGAAGCGGCACCTCATTCCCATCCGGCGCCGGAGTTCGAGGAATACCGGCGGCCGGCGGAAAGGAGACTGGCGATGAGCTGGAGCGGGGATCCGGTGTGGCTGGCCGATGTGTTGCGGGACGCCGGGCTGCGCGTCCTGGAACACGACGGCTGGCGGCAGCGCGGGCACGGCGACTTCCTCGATATCCGGGGCGTGCTGTGTCATCACACGGCCGGCGGTGGTCCGAACGACTGGCGGGTCGTCCAGGACGGGCGACCCGGACTGCCGGGCCCGCTGGCGCAACTGGTACTCGAGAAGGACGGCACCTACCGGGTGATCGCGGTGGGCGTCTGCTGGCACGCGGGGCGTGGCCGCTGGCCCGGCTGGCCCACCGACAACGCCAACTTCCACACCATCGGTATCGAGGCCGTCTCGCGCGGAACACCGCCGTGGGATTGGACCCCGGCCCAGCTCGACGCCTACGAACGCGGCTGTGCGGCCATCCTGCGCCGCATCGGACGCGGCTCGGGCGACTGTGCCGGGCACCGCGAGTACTCCAGTGAAGGGAAGATCGACCCGGCGGGCATCGATATGAACGCCTTCCGCCGGGCAGTACAGGCACTCCTCGACGGAAGGGGCGATGAGATGGCGTTCCTGGATGAAAAGATCACCAACTACCACGGTCAGCAGGTGACGGTCGGCACTCTCCTACACTACCTCGACAAACACGTCGGCCTCAGCCTGGATCAGCTCTCCGGATCCGGAACCTCCCGGGGTGCCGACTTTCCGGGCTGGGATTTCCTGGGCAACCGTACGACCGCCGAGGCGCTCGGGGTCATCGGCGCCGCGCTGAAGATCCCCGGATTCCGCGACCCGACCGCCGACCGGCGCGACTGAGGCGAATGCCGGGGTCGCGTCACCCAGAACAGGAGGACAGCATGATCAGCGAGCTGGCATCTGTCCTCGGCGGCCTGGTCACCGGTGTCGGAGGGGTTTTCGCGGCGGGAGTCTTCAGCAGGCGCAAACGCCGCGCCGACGCCGTGGCGGTGCTGACCGCGGCGGCGGCTCAGATGGTGGAACCGTTGTCGCGGCAGATCGCCGTCATGACGGCCGAATTGGAAGCCCACCGCCGGGTCGTCGCCGCCGCCGAACGCCGCTGCCGGCTGGCCTCGACCCAGCATGCCAGCTGGGACATCGTGGTGCGGTCGTCGCTACTGGATCTCGGGGTGGATGTGCCTCCGCCCCCGCCCCTGACCCGCGACCCCGCGGGTCAGGGCCGCGACGACGTCACCGACCGCAGTGCGCAGTCCGGATGACCCGCGCACGGCGGGTGGAGCCCGCCCTCATCGCGCGCTCCACCCGCCGTCCATCGTGTATGCCGCCCCGGTGACCATGCCGGCGTCGGCGGAGGCGAGCCAGCTCACGAGCGCCGCCACCTCGCCGGGTTCGACCAGTCGCTTGATCGCGCTCTCGGTGAGCAGGATCCGGTCCAGCACCTCCTGTTCGGGTATGCCGTGTGCCGCCGCCTGGTCGGCGATCTGCTTGTCCACCAGCGGGGTCCGCACGTATCCGGGATTGACGCAGTTACTGGTCACGCCGTGCGGGCCGCCCTCGAGCGCGGTCACCTTCGACAACCCCTCCAGTCCGTGTTTGGCCGTTACGTAGGCGACCTTGTACGCGGACGCCCGCAGGCCGTGCACCGAGGAGATGTTGACGACACGACCCCAGCCCTGCCGGTACATATGCGGTAGCGCCGCGCGCACCAGCAGGAACGGTGCCTCCACCATGAGTGCCAGCAGGTCGCGGAAACGCTGTGGCGCGAATTCCTCGATCGGGCCGATGTGCTGGACCCCGGCGTTGTTCACCAGGATGTCGGTGCCGAGCTCGAGGTCTTCCAGCGCGCCGGTGTCGAGCAGATCGACCGCCCATACCGTTGCGCCGATCTCGGCGGCCACCGTCGCGGCACCGTCGGCATCGATATCGGCCACCGTGACGCGGGCGCCGCGAGCGGCGAGGGCCCGGGCGCATGCCGCGCCGATACCGCTCGCGCCACCGGTGACCAGCGCACTGCGGCCCGTCAGATCACTCATCGCACAGCCATTTTCGGGGTTCCCGGACCCACGCTCTCGGCATCGGCGCGATCGATGCTCGCCAGATCCAGGCCCTTGGTCTCGCGGGCCGCGAATACCGCGATCGCGCTGACCGCCGCCGCGCCCGCGAGATACCAGGCGATCGGCACCGCCGAGCCGTAGGTGTCGAGCAGGCGCACCGCGATGATCGGCGCCAGCGATCCGGCCACGATCGAGGTCACCTGATAGCCCAGGGAGACCCCGGAATACCGCATCCGGGTCGGGAACATCTCGGCCATGATGGCCGGCTGCCCGGCATACATGAACGCGTGGAAGATCAGGCCGATGACGATGGCGGACAGGATGACCGCGTTGTGACCGCTGTCCATCATCGGGAACGCGAAGAAACCCCAGGTGCCCGCGGTGACCGCGCCGATCAGATAGATCGGCCGCCGCCCGAACCGGTCGGAGAGCCGCCCCACCAGCGGGATCACGGCGAAATGGACCGCGTGTGCCGCGAGCAGCCACCACAGGATCACGGTGGTGTCGGCGTGAACTTCGACCTTGAGGTAGGTGATGGTGAAGGTGACCACCAGGTAGTACATGATGTTCTCGCCGAAGCGCAGTCCCATCGCGGTGAGAACGCCGCGCGGGTAGCGCCGCAGCACCTCCACGACGCTGAGCGAGGTGGCCGCGATGTCCTCGGCCTCCCGCCGCGCCGCGACGAAGATGGGGGCGTCGGTGATCTTCGTGCGGATGTAGTAGCCCACCAGGACGACCACCGCGGACAACCAGAACGCGACCCGCCAGCCCCAGCTCAGGAAGGCCTCGTCGGACAGGGTCGAGGTCAGGACGAGCAGGACCACCGTGGCCAGCAGATTGCCCGCCGGGACGCCGGCCTGCGGCCAGCTCGCCCAGAAGCCACGGCTGCGGCTCGGGCTGTGCTCGGCGACCAGCAGTACCGCGCCGCCCCATTCGCCACCTACGGCGAAGCCCTGGATGAAGCGCAGGGCCACCAGCAGGGCGGGCGCCCAGTAGCCGATCTGGCCGAAGGTGGGGAGGCAGCCCATCAGGAAGGTCGCGCTGCCGACCAGGACGAGACTGAACTGCAGTAGCTTCTTGCGGCCGTACTTGTCGCCGTAGTGCCCGAATACGACACCGCCCAGCGGCCGGGCGGCGAACCCGACGGCGTAGGTCACGAACGCGGCCAGAATGGCGTCCAGATCGCTGGTGCCCTCGGCGAAGAACACTTTGCTGAACACCAGGGTGGCGGCGGTGCCGTAGAGGAAGAACTCATACCACTCCACGACCGTGCCCGCCATCGACGCGGCGACCACGCGCCGCAGGCCGTGTGCCGTTCCGCCGGAATCGTGGTCCACCGAATCGGCCGGTCCGGGTGGACCGCTCTGCTCCCTCATCGCACTGCTCCTTCGTGCCGGGAGCCACACCCTGCTTCGAATGTGATGGCCCCCACATTTATCGGCTGCATCGAGTATTGATGCAGAGGT
>NZ_JBSFRU010000169.1:0-13176 GCF_053589395.1 Nocardia sp. NPDC003345 | reverse complement strand
ATATCGCCACCGTGCCCGGTCTGATGGGCTGGGACCGCGCCCGGATCACCGCCCGCACCGACGAGATGCTGGAACTGGTGGGCCTGGAACCGGATATCTACCGGGGCCGCTATCCACGTCAGCTCTCCGGCGGCCAGCAGCAGCGGGTCGGCGTGGCCCGGGCCCTGGCCGCGGACCCGCCGATCCTGCTGATGGACGAACCCTTCGGCGCGGTCGATCCGATCACCCGCGGACTGCTCCAGGACGAACTGATCGGATTGCAGGCCGAACTCGGTAAGACCATCGTGTTCGTCACCCACGATTTCAACGAGGCGGTCAAACTCGGCGACCGGATCGCCGTGCTGGGCACCGGTTCCCGGGTGCTGCAATACGATACGCCCGCCGCGATCCTCGCCGACCCCGCCGACGAGACGGTGGCCGGTTTCGTCGGCGCCGACGCCTCACTCAAACAGCTGACCCTGACCCGCATCCGCGATGTGGAACTGGACGATTACCCCACCGTCACCGAGGACGACACGGTCGAGACCGCCCGGACGACGCTGGCCGGAACGGATCGCGGCTGGGTCCTGGTGCTCGATTCCCGGCGCCGCCCGCTGCGGCGGATCTCCGCCGGCCAGCTCGCGCACGCGAACTCGGTGCGCGAGGCCGGCTCGGCGCTGGGCGAAACCCTGTCCACGGCCTCCACCCTGCAGGACGGCCTGGAGGCGCTGCTCAACGACCAGAACGCGACGGCGGTGGTCACCGGCTCGCGCGGCGAGTACGCGGGCGTGGTCACCATCGACACCCTGGTCGAGCATCTGTCCGCGCTGCGCGGCGCCCACGGCGACCGGGCCGGATCGGACGTCACCGCATGACTGCCGCCGCCTCGATCACCGATACCCGGTCCGGGCCCCGGCGCAGATCGGCGGAGCGGCGCGCCGACACCCTCCGGCTGATCGTGCAGCCGGTGGTCGTGGCACTGCTCACCGCCGGGGTCCTGGTCTGGGCCCTGCGCCGCGATCTCACCGTCACCCAGCAGACCAGCCTCAACGCGGACAATATCGTCACCGTCACCTGGCAGCACATCCTCATCACCGCCACCGTGACGCTGATCGTCGTCGCCGTCGGCGTCCCGCTCGGAACCCTGCTCACGCGGCCCGGGTACCGCCGGCTCACGCCCCTGGTGGTCACGATCGCCAATATCGGCGCGGCGGCTCCCGCCATCGGCCTGATCGTGCTGTTCTACCTGCTCACCCGGACCACCGGTTTCTGGATCGGGGTCGCGCCGATCGCGTTCTATTCCCTGCTGCCGGTACTGCGCAACACGATCCTGGGGTATCAGCAGGTCGACCCGATGCTCGTCGACGCGGGCCGCGGGCAGGGCATGTCCGCGATGACGGTGCTGCGCCGGATCGAATTCCCGCTGGCGGTGCCCTACATCCTGGCCGGTCTGCGCACGTCGCTGGTGCTGGCCGTGGGCACCGCCACCCTGTCGTTCCTCGTCAGCGCGGGCGGACTGGGCATCCTGATCGATACCGGCTACAAACTGCGCGACAATGTCACGCTGGTCGTCGGGGCGGTCCTGGCGGTGGCGCTCGCGCTGCTGGTGGACTGGCTCGGCGCGGTCGCCGAACGGTATCTCGGACCCCGGGGGCTGGAATGAGAACCGGCCGGGCCCTGTGGGCGCTGCTTGCGGCCGCCCTGCTGCTGACCGGATGCGGATTGCAGTCGGGCGGATCGGTACCGCTGCGGGTGGGGCCGGGCAGTATCGGCCCCGACCCCGCGCTGAGCGGAGTGCCGGTCACGGTGGGTTCCAAGGATTTCACCGAACAGAACATCCTCGGCTACATCATCGAGTTCGCGCTGGTCGCGGCCGGCGCCGAGGTCCGGGATCTGACCAATATCCAGGGCTCCAACAGCCTGCGTGACGCGCAACTCAGCGGCCAGATCGATATCGCCTACGACTACACGGGCACCGGCTGGGTCAACTATCTGGGCAACGAGACCCCCGTACCCGATGAGCGGGCGCAGTTCGACGCGGTCCGTGAGGCGGACCGGGCCGCCCACGGCATCGCCTGGGCGGCGATGGCCCCCATGAACAACACCTATGCCATCGCCACCGCCCGGCGGACCGCCGAACGTCTCGGGGTCCGCACCCTCTCCGATTACGCCGATCTCCTCGCCGCCGATCCGGCCGCCGCCGCGACCTGCGTCGGCACCGAATTCAGCGTGCGCCAGGACGGCTATCCCGGGATGGCGCGGGCCTACGGGATCGATCCCGGGCGCGCCCAGAAACGGATCGTGCAGGACGCCGTGGTCTACCAGGCCACCGCCGACGCCGCCCAGTGCGCCTTCGGGTCGGTGGCCGCCACCGATGGGCGAATACCGGCACTGGACCTGGTACTGCTGGAAGACGATCGGGCCTTCTTCCCGAAGTACAATGCCGCTTTGGTGATGCGGGCCGAGTTCGCGGACGCGCATCCCGAGGTCGCGCAGATCATGGCACCCATCTCGCGGCTGCTCACCAACGAATCGATCACGGAGTTGAACCGGCAGGTCGATGTGGAGGGCCGGGAACCGGCGGAGGTCGCCCGTGACTGGATGGTGGCGCAGGGCTTCGTGACACAGGAGTGAACCGGCGGACGCGGAGGAGGCGACGGTGACCGACGGCCCGAAGCTCCCCGCACCGGCACCGGCGCGCGCGGTGCTGTTCGGTCTGCCACCCGCGGGCCGGCGGCTGCCCGGCGCGGTTCGCGCGGCGGTGGCATTCGGGGCGCCGGCGCTGCTCGCGGTCGCGCTGGGCCACGAACAGCAGGGCCTGATGGCCGCGACGGGCGCGCTGGCGGTGATCTTCGGTGAAGGCCAGGCCTATCGGCGGCGGCTGCGGGTGGTGGGCGTGGCCGCCGTATCGCTGATCTGCGTGGCGTTCGCGGGCGGTCTGGTGGGGCATCTGATCCACCGGCAGCTCGACGCCGGTGGCTCACACTGGTGGCAGTTGCTGCTGGTGCTGCTGATGTCGGCGGTCGCGGTGGCCGCCACCTTCGTGAACTCGGCGCTGCGGCTCGGACCCCCGGGCGGGTTCTTCTTCGTACTGGCCGCCGGGGTCGGTGCCCTGATCGCGGGGCACGGGGTCGCCCCGGACCAGATCGCGCTGTGGACGGCGGCGGGCGGGATCAGCGCCCTGATCGTCGGGATGTCGGCGGCGTTCACCTCAGCCCCGCCGCCGGAGGAACGCGCGGTGGCCGACGCCGTGGCCGCGGTGGACAGATACACCGGCCTCGATCCCGCGAGTGCCGACCGCACCGCCGCCCGCTTCGCCGCGACCATGAAGGTGCGTACCGCCTGGACGCTGCTCGACGACGCCGGACGTATCGACGGCGACCCGGCCGGCCTGCTCGACCATGCCCAGCGGCGGTTCGCCGCCGCGCTGTACCGCGACCACGAGGGCGACGACGAATCGGAGCTGCTGTTCGACACCGGGCATCCCGCCCCGACGCCGCGCCCGGCGCTGCGCTACCGGATACAGCGCTCCCTCTCACCCGACAGTCACGCCGCCGTCTCGGCGGGCCGGCTCGCCCTCGCGGCCCTGGCCGCCGGTTGCCTGACCGTCGCGCTCGATCTCGGCCGCCCCGACTGGGCGGTTCTCACGGTGACCGTGCTGCTGCACCAGGGCCCCGACCGGGTCCGCGGCACCTACCGCGGCGTGCACCGGATCGGCGGAACCGCGCTGGGCCTGGTGTTGTTCGCCGGCCTGTACGCGTTCGAACCGCGGGCGTGGACGCTGGTACTGATCCTGATGGCGCTGCAATTCGCGATCGAACTGCTGGTCGCCCGCAACTACGGTCTCGCGGTCGTCTTCATCACGCCGCTGGCGCTGCTGATGGGCGGTGGCGGAAGCTACGGCGATGTGTTCCCGGTGCTGCGGGACCGCCTCCTGGAGAGCGTTATCGGCGTGGCGATCGGCCTGGCCGCGCTGTGGGCGGTCGATCGCCGGGCGCACCGGCGGGTGCTGGTGCGCGCCGACGAGCGGGTCACCGAGGCGCTGGACCGGCTGCTCGGTCTCATCGCGCGTCCGCCGGGCGAACGCGCGCGGCTGCCGGAGGTGCGGCGGGAACTGGAATTCGAGCTGATGGGCTCGACCCTGGCCGCGATCGACGCCGCGCACAACGAACCCGGCTGGACCCGCGGGCACTGGATCCGGCATCAGCGCATCCGCCGGCTCGGGCACCACGTGCTCGCCGCCACCTGGCGGCTCGCCCCCGATTCCCCCACCGATACCGCGCGGCTGGAACGCTGGTCGCGGGAGCTGTCCGAGCTGGCCTGATATCCGCCGCGGCGATCAGGTCAGGGCGAGGACCCGGCAGGGCCCGCCGGTACCGCCGGTATGTTTGGGCGCGCCGACCACGATCGTGGCCCCGGCGGGCGGCACCGCCGCCAGGTTCGCCAGCATCTCCACCCCGTAGCGCCCGGAACCGAGAATCGCGGTGTGGGCGGGGAAGTCGCGGTCGGCCGAACGGTCCAGGCTGAGGGTGTCCACCCCGGCGCCGACGATACCGCGTTCGGACACCAGGAAATCCGCGGTGTCCCCGGCGAATCCGGGGGCGTGCGGGACCCCGTCGCCGTCCAGGCCGACGAATTCCTCCGGCCTCGCCAGGCGCCGCTCCCAGCCGGAATACATGGCCACGAAGGCCCGTTCGGGCAGCCGTCCGTACCGAGCCTCCCAGTCGGCGATATCGGCGCGGGTCACCACGGCCTCCGGATCACGCGCCGCGCGGGCACTGATATCCACGACCGCCAGCGGCGCCACCAGATCCTCGGCGGCCAGGGCATCGGTGGTGGCGGCGCCGGAGCGCCGGTGCACCGGGGCATCCAGATGGGTGCCGGTGTGCTCCCACAGCGTGAGCATGTTCTGGTTGAAACCGCCCATCCGGTCCCAGGCCACCGGCACCATGGCGAAGGGCGGATTACCGGGCCACACCGGAGTCCGCGTACTCAGCGGATGGGTGAGATCGACCACGGCGCCGCGGGGTTCGCGCGCGGCGGCCGGAGCGGCCGAGACCGCCACCACCGCGGCCGCCGACAATCCGAAGAACGCACGCCGGCCGGGCCGCGGCGCCCGGGCGACGGTGTCACGGACGGTGCCGATGATCTCCGGTGCGCACATAACGGCGGAGCCTACGCCCGGCCCGGGCGCGGCGGCGGGATTGCCCGGCCGGACATCCGCGATGTCCGCGAAAGCCCTCTGCCTCAGGGAACTATCGGCTGCGCCAGGATCTCGTCGAGGGCGTCCGCGTCGCCGGTGACGGTGAGCCCCGCCGCCGCGGCCGTCGACCGGCCCCACAACAGCAGCGCGAGCCCTTCGGCCGGGCCGGACACCCGCACCGCGACCGCACCGCCGGAGCCCGGCTCGCCCAGTACCCACTCCGGGCCGTCGTCGATATCGGTGGCGGCCAGAGCCAGTGCCGCACGCAGCGGTGCCATCCGGCCCGTACCGACCTGGCGTGGATAGAACACGGCCAGCACCTCCTCGACCGTATCCGCCCACACTCCGGGCACCGCCCGGACCAGCCCGAGCGCGCCCCGGCCGGCGATCGCCGCGCGCAGATCGTGGGCGTGGACGAGGGTTTCGTGCACTTGGCGGCGCTGCCAGAACGACACCGGGCCCTCCCCCATCGGCTTCGGGTATGCCAGGATCCGCGCGGTGGCCGCCGGGTCCAGTTCCGCCAGGGTTTCGCGGAGTTCGGTGGCGCAGGCGCGATAGTGCGTGATCAGGTCGAACGGCCCGTCGCCCAGCGGTTCGGCCTTGCGCGCCCGGGCGCTCGCGGCGGCCCAGTGATGGACGAACGCCAGATGCTCCACCAGATCGCGCACGGTCCAGTCGCCGCAGCAGGGCACCGGCGCGGCGGGGTCGGCGTCCGGGATCGAGGCGAGGAACTCCCCCTGGAAATCGGCCAGCAGCAGCGGGAAATCGAGACTCGCCGGAGTACCCATGGGGCCAAGGTACCGCCCCGTCCCGGCACCCGCCCGCCGGAGACAACGGCCGGTGACCGAACTCATCCGGGCCGCCCCGGCCGGGCAGCCCGGCCGCCAGGCGCGGGCCGGCCGGTCGGATAACCTGCAATCATGCTCGCCGATACCCCGTCACCGCGCCCGTTCAGCACCATCCGGTGGACCGCGGCGCAGCAGCGGACCATGGCGGCGGCGCTGGATCTGTTCGGCGCGCACGGGGTGAGCGGCACCTCGCTGCAGATGATCGCGGATATGGTCGGGGTCACGAAGGCGGCCGTGTACTACCAGTTCAAGACCAAGGAGGAGATCGTCATCGCGGTCACCGCGAACGAACTCGCCATCCTCGAGGATGCGCTCATCGCCGCCGAAGCCGAACCCGAGCGCCCGCGCGCCCGCAGAGTTCTGCTGACCCGGGTGATCGATCTGGCCGTCACCCGCCGGCGTTGGGTGAGCACACTGACCAACGATCCGGTGATCGTGCGGGTCCTCGGCGAACACGAGCCGTTCCGCCTGTTCATGAGCCGGTTGTACGCGGTGCTGCTCGACGAGCGGGAGGCCGATGATACGGTCGCCCGGGTCTCGGCGGCGGTCCTGTCGGCGGCGATCGCCGGCGCGGTGGTCAACCCCCTGGTCACCGATCTCGACGACGACACCCTGCGCGGCACACTGATCCAGCTCACCCAGCGGATGCTCGATCTACCGGATTCCGCCGACCCCGGTACCCCCTGAGGAACACCCGCTCCTCAGGCGATCGGCAGACCGGGGTCCAGCAGGAAAGGCAGCAGGAAGCTGCGCAGCAGCGCCCGCTCCTCGTCCTCGCCGGCGGGCGGCAGGGTGAGCAGCGAGACCATGACCCGCACCGCCCAGCGGCCCAGCCGCTCGGCCGCTTCCGGTGCCAGATCGTGCCGCAACCGCGCGACGAAGGCGGTGACCAGCGCGTCGATCACCGTGGACGAATCCGACAGGCGCGCCACGATTCCGGCGTTCGCGGGTTCGAACCAGACGGCCAGATGCGGCGTCTTGCGGGTTTCGGCGAGTGTCGCGACCAGCCCGTCCAGCAGCCGGGCGGCCCGATCGGGCCCTTCCAGCGGATGTGCGCGCCAGACCCGTTCGATCAGCTGGGTGGCCTCCCGGCCGGCGAAGGCGACATACAGCGTCTGCCGGTTGTCGAAGTACCGGTACAGGGTGGCGCGTGAACAGCCGGCCGCCTCCGCGACCTCGGCCATCCCGACCGTACCGGCGCCCTTGTCGATGACCAGGGCGCGTACGGCGTCCAGGATGCGTTCGGCCGCGAGTTCGTTCCGGCCCGCGGCCAGCCAGTCACCGCCCACGGTGTGCCCCCGCGGCGGCCCCGGTCAGGCCGTGCATCGGAACGGAACGGAGGTCGGCCGCCGCACATACGGCCCGGGCGCGTAGGTGACCGCGTCGATATCGACGCGGTAATCCGGGAACCGGTCCAGCAGTTCCTCCAGCGCCACCCGGGCCTGCATCCGCGCCGCGGCCGCGCCCAGACAGTGGTGCGGGCCGTGCCCGAAGGTCATGATGCGCTGCGGATCGCGGTCGATATCCAGCTCCGCGGCATCGGCGCCGAAGGCGCGCTCGTCCCGATTGGCCGATCCGTACACCAGCAGTACCTTACGGCCCGCCGGAATGGTCACGCCGTCCAGTTCGATATCGCGAGTGCTGGTCCGGGCCAGCCCCTGCACCGGCGAGGTGAGGCGGGCCAGTTCTTCGATCGCGACCCGGATCCGGTCGGGATCGGCGGCCAGCGCCGCGCGCTGCTCGGGATGCTGCTGCAGCAGTTGCACCGCGCCGCCGAGCAGGCCGGTGGTGGTGTCGTTACCGCCGGCGACCATGGTCCAGGTGTAGGCGAGGATTTGCACGAGGCCGTTCACATCGGTCTCGTCGGCCGCGAAACCGGCTTGGACCAGCAGTGAGACCGTATCGTCGCCGGGATCGACGCGGCGCCGGGCGATCAGCTCGGCGAAATAGCCGAGCATCTCCATCGACGCGGCCTGAGCGTCCGCGGTGCGCTGGGTACTGGCCGCCACCACCGCGTCGGTCCAGCCGTCGAAGCGGTGCCGGTCTTGCGCCGGGACGCCGAGGTAGTACGCGACCACCATCGTGGGCAGCGGTTTGAACAGATCCGTGACGATATCGCCGCCGCCCCGCTCCGCCAGCCGGTCCAGCCGCTCCCGGACGTAGCCGCGCACCACCGGTTCGACATCGGCGACCTGGCGTGGGGTGAAGCCGCGGGCCACCAGTTTGCGGAATTCGGTGTGTTCGGGCGGATCCTGCATCACCATCGGCGGGTTGCCGGTGAGCCCGATCTGTTCCAGTTCGCCGTATTCGACGGTCAGTCCCTGACCGGAGGAGAAGGCGGCGACATCGCGGGCCGCGTTGTAGACGTGCTCGTGCCGGGTGAGCACCCAGTAGTCGTTGTCCGGCCGGCCGGCGGGTACGGCCCGGTGCACCGGATCGTGGTCGCGCAGGGCGGCGTACATGGCCCACGGGGCGCGCCAGGATTCCCCGGAGCACAATTCGAACCGCGCGGGCCCCTGCAACGTTTCAGCCGTCATGTTCCGACAGTAAGACAGAACCACAATTATGTCTAACGTTTGGTGGATATCGGTCCGGCGGGACCGCCGGACCCGGCATAGTTGGACCCGGCATAGTTGAACTCAGGGCGAACACAACCGTGGCCGTCCCGGCGAAGTTGCCCCTAGCTTGAACGGGCCGCAGCGGCGCACGGCCGCGGCAGGCCGGAACGCGCGCTGCCCGAATAGGATTCATCGCGCACCTCCGGCGAGATCGGCGCTACACCCACCGACAGGAGACTTCGCGATGACCGATTCCACCCCACCGGCCGACCCGTCCGCCGCCTGGAGTTTCGAGACCAAGCAGATCCACGTCGGGCAGGTCCCGGACGGCGCCACCAGCGCCCGTGCCCTGCCGATCTACCAGACCACCTCCTATACCTTCCGCGACACCGAGCACGCCGCGGCGCTGTTCGGGCTGGCGGAGCCGGGCAATATCTACACCCGCATCATGAATCCGACCCAGGACGCGGTGGAACAGCGCATCGCGGCCCTCGAGGGCGGCGTCGCGGCCCTGCTGCTGTCGTCCGGGCAGGCCGCCGAAACCCTGGCCATCCTGAACCTCGCCGGCGCCGGCGACCACATCGTCTCCAGCCCGCGCCTCTACGGCGGCACCTACAACCTGTTCCACTACACGCTGCCCAAACTGGGTATCGAGGTCTCGTTCGTGGCCGACCCCGACGATCTCGACCAGTGGCGGGCCGCGGTCCGGCCCAACACCAAGGCGTTCTACGGGGAGACCGTCTCCAACCCGCAGAACCACATCTTCGATATCCCCGGTATCGCCGAGGTCGCGCACAACGCGGGCGTACCGCTGATCGTCGACAACACGGTCGCCACGCCGTACCTCATCAAACCGCTCGAGCACGGCGCCGATATCGTCGTGCACTCGGCGACCAAATACCTCGGCGGGCACGGTGCGGCAATCGCCGGCGTGATCGTCGACGGCGGCACCTTCGACTGGACCGTGCGCGCGGGCGACGGGCCCCGCTTCCCCGGGTTCACCGAACCCGACCCCAGCTACCACGGCGCCGTCTTCGCCGATCTGGGCGCGCCGGCCTTCGCGCTGAAGGCGCGGGTGCAGTTGCTGCGCGACCTCGGCGCCGCGATCGCCCCGTTCAACGCCTTCCTGATCAGTCAGGGCCTCGAGACCTTGAGCCTGCGGATCGAACGGCATGTGCAGAACGCGCAGGCGGTGGCGGAATTCCTGGCCGAGCGGCCGGAGGTGACCACGGTGTCCTACGCGGGCCTGCCGTCCTCGCCGTGGTACGAGCGGGGTAAGCGGCTGGCGCCGAAGGGCACCGGCGCGGTCGTCGGATTCGAACTGGCCGGCGGCGTGGACGCGGGTAAACGGTTCGTCGAGGCCCTGACCCTGCACAGCCATGTCGCCAATATCGGCGATGTCCGGTCGCTGGTGATCCACCCCGCCTCGACCACGCACTCCCAGCTGACCCCGGAGGAACAGCTGAGTTCCGGCGTCACGCCGGGCCTGGTGCGGCTCGCGGTCGGGATCGAGCATATCGACGATATCCTCGCCGACCTGCGCGCCGGATTCGACGCCGCCGGATAGTCCCGGCACGCATTCGCCCGGAAGCCGGGCCCGCCACCGCGGCGGGCCCGGCTTCTCGCTGTCCGGCACCGGGACCGGGCGCGGGATCGGCGCGAGCGGACCGGCGGATCGAGGCCGACACCGCCGCACCGCCGGAAAACGTCAGATCGGCACGCAGGGGGTGCCCGACGAGTAGACGTGCAGAACGCACCGCACGGCGAGGATCACGGCCTGGATCAGGTCGAGCGGCTGATAGTCGAACGGGTGCATAGTCGGTCCTCCGCGGGCGATCGGCGAATCCCGAACAGGGTCACTGCTGAGCGCGTATCGATACAGCGTGCGCCCGCCGACCGGCTCCGCGTCGTAATTCCAGGTCACGATCCGAATATGGTCCCGGGGATACCGGAGCCGCCGGCCCCGCGCCCGCGCCCGGGCACCCGCGCAAGGAACGCGTCAAGGCGGGGAAAGGGGGCGTAAAGGAGCCGTCAACGCCGGCGGCGCCCGGCCTCCGGGCTCGTAAGTTTCGATCCGGTTCGGCAGCCACAGCCGCTCGGTTGTGTCGCGCTGCCCCAGGTTCTCGGAACGGAGGCGACAGTGTCGATCCTGGCCTATCTGCTGGTCACGGTCGCGGTATTCGGTGTGCTCGGGTTGGTACAGCGGATGGTGGAGCGATTGTGAACGTCGTCAATGCCGTGGGACTCGTCCTGGCCATCGCGATAACCGTGTTCATGGTGGCCGCCCTGCTGTTTCCCGAGAGGTTCTGAGTGAGTACCACCACCGCGGGGGTCCTGTTCCTCGCTGCCCTGGTGATCGCGCTGGCGCTGGTGCACGTGCCGCTCGGGGACTATATGTACCGCGTCTACACCCGCACCGGGCACGCTCGTATCGAACGCGGTATCTACCGCCTCATCGGCGCCGACCCCGACCGCGAACAGACCTGGGGCGGCTACGCCCGCAGCGCGCTGGCCTTCTCGGCGATCGGTGTGATCGCCCTGTTCCTGCTGCTGATCGTCCAGGACAAGTTGCCGCTGATGCCCGCGGACCCGGGCACTCCGATGACAGCCGCTCTGGCCTGGAACACCGCGGTCAGTTTCGTCACCAACACCAACTGGCAGAACTATGCCGGGGAGTCCACGCTCGGCCATCTGGCCCAGGCCGGGGGCCTGACGGTGCAGAATTTCGTCTCGGCCGCCGTCGGTATGGCCGTGGCCATGGCGTTCGTCCGGGGATTCATCCGGTCGCGCACCGGCACCCTGGGTAATTTCTGGGTCGATCTGGTGCGCGGCACACTGCGGATCCTGCTGCCGATCGCCGTCGTCTCGGCGATCGCGCTCATCGCGGGCGGCGTGATCCAGAATCTGAACCTGCACGATCAGGTGGCCACCACCCTCGGCGGAGCCGAACAGACGCTGCCCGGGGGGCTGGTCGCGAGCCAGGAGGCCATCAAGGAACTGGGCACCAACGGGGGCGGTTTCTTCAACGCCAATTCCGCCCACCCGTTCGAGAACCCGGCCGCCTGGACCAACTGGCTGGAGATCTTCCTGCTGATGGTCATCGCCTTCTCGCTGCCACGGACTTTCGGGCGGATGGTCGGCAACCCGAAGCAGGGCTACGCCGTCGCCGCCGTCATGACCGTACTGGCGCTGCTCAGCATCGGCCTGGTCAACCTCTTCCAGCTGCAGCACCACGGCACCGTGCCGGCCGCGGTCGGAGCGGCGTCGGAAGGGGTGGAACAGCGGTTCGGCGTAGCGAATTCGGCGACTTTCGCCGCAGCCACCACTCTGACCTCCACCGGTGCCGTGGATTCGGCGCACGATTCCTACACAAGCCTCGGCGGCATGATGCTCATGTTCAATATGCAGCTGGGCGAGGTCGCGCCCGGCGGGGTGGGCTCGGGGCTGTACGGCCTGCTGATCCTGGCGGTGATCACTGTGTTCGTGGCCGGGCTGATGGTCGGGCGCACCCCGGAATACCTCGGTAAGAAGATCACCCCCCGCGAGATCAAGCTCGCCGCGAGCTATTTCCTGGTCACCCCGATCATCGTGCTCACCGGTACCGCCATCGCCATGGCCATGCCGGGGCAACGCGCGTCCATGCTGAACTCCGGGCCGCACGGCCTCTCCGAGGTGCTCTACGCATTCACGTCGGCCGGTAACAACAACGGTTCGGCGTTCGGCGGGCTGACCGGTAATACGGAGTGGTTCAACACCGCGCTCGGTCTGGCCATGCTCCTGGGCCGCTTCCTGCCGCTGATCCTGGTGCTGGCCCTGGCCGGCTCCTTCGCCCGGCAGGGCACCACGCCCGCGTCCGAGGGCACGCTGCCCACCCATCGACCGCAGTTCGTCGGGCTGGTCGTCGGCGTGACCCTGATCCTGGTCGCTCTCACCTTCCTGCCCGCGCTCGCGCTCGGGCCGCTCGCCGAAGGAATTCACTGATGTCCGCTCCCACTGTCGAATCCCCCGGCGTACCGGCCGGGCCCGCCGAAGGGAACAAGCGCGTCCGCGGCGGTCTGCTCGATCCCCGGATGTTGCTGACCTCGCTGCCGCAGGCCGTACGCAAACTCGATCCCCGGACGCTGTGGCGCAATCCGGTGATGTTCATCGTCGAGATCGGCGCCGTCTGGTCGACGGTGCTCGCCGTCGCCGATCCCGGGTTCTTCGCCTGGGCCATCGTGGTGTGGCTGTGGCTGACCGTGGTGTTCGCGAATCTGGCGGAGGCGGTCGCCGAGGGACGCGGTAAGGCACAGGCCGATACCCTGCGCAAGGCCAAGGCCGATACCGTCGCCCGGCGGTTGCGTGACTGGTCGCCGGGCGCGACCGGCGCCGAAGAGGCGGTTCCGGCACCGGATCTGCGCCGCGGCGACTACGTCGTGGTGGAGGCGGGTCAGGTGATCCCCGGCGACGGCGACGTGGTCGAGGGCATCGCCTCGGTGGACGAATCGGCCATCACCGGCGAATCCGCGCCGGTCATCCATCTGCACCGCGATTTCGACCATCGACAGCGAGTCGATGTCCAGGTCATCGACGAAGGACTTCTCCATAG